>CAINLJ010000159.1 GCA_903850335.1 uncultured Bacteroidia bacterium
GATAAAAAAATCGTGGTGCAAGAGTTGCAGTGGCCGGGGCGTTTACAACAACCATCGAAGCATATTTTTCGTCGGCTATGTTATTGACTTTTAATTCGGCATCAACAAAAAGTTGCTTAGAAATATTAAAGGCATACCCACTCTTGAGGTTCATTACGACCCAACGTTTGGAATAATGATTGTTAAGATCATCTATTGGAACTCTTCCGGACGTGTTAACCTCAAACCGTGAGTAAAAACCAGATGGCAATTTTAAATCCAGGCTGCCCGAAAGTATCTGATCCGGCATACCAGGAAGTTTTTTTCCTTTATAATTGATATTTTCTGCTTCAAAATCCTGAAAATTGAATCGGTTCAGAGCGTAGTTGATGTTCCCCCGGAGCGATGTATTTTTACCCGATTCACTTCCCGGGTTGCCAACTAACCATTGATCTACTGCTATTTCCAGTCCCCGGTGCAACGATGATCCTGCATTCATCCCCACGTAAACTTCCTCCGCAACTCTTTTGGGAACAATCAGATCTGTCACCCTCATATAATAATACACCAGATCCAGAAATGTTTTACGGTCGAAGAGTGTTAACCGTGATCCTCCTTCGAAACACCATGCTTTCTCTGGCTTGATATCGCGGTTGATCAACCCAAGAGGGCTGAGTGTTTCGGATAGTGAGGGGACTGAAAACCCCTTATTTACCGATGCATAAATATACAGGTCATGTAATGCGTTCCACATCAATGATATTCTGGGTGCCCAAATGGGTTTGAAATTGTATTTACCGGACTGGTTTAATGTATCCGGAGTAAGGTCGGTAAACCGAAAACCCGAAGAGTTAAAGTTTATTCCACCTGTGATTGTTATTTTCCGGTATTGTACTTCCAGCTGAGTAAAAATATCTGTCTGCCATAAAGACTCCCTCCCATCAGATAGCATGTTTCCCTTTATTCCTTTGCCTCCCGGATTTGCAGATAGTGAACTTTGAATATTTTCCAGGAATAAGTTTGTACCTGCGGAAAACTTCAAGGTTGTAAATCCAAGTTTGCGCAAATGCTGGGTTAATATCCTTCCACCATAGGCAAGGTCATCTTCATTTAAGAAATTAAAAGGACGATTTTCCTCCGTTTTTCGGGAGTTAAAATAGGCAGAAGCCGAATAATCCCAATCACGAATAGTCTTATAATGAAGGTTATATCCAGCATAAATTCGGTCAGGATGTTCATATCCTTTAGTTTTTAGCCAACTGGATCCGGCTTTTTTCGGATTTGTGACGAGTGTAACCGAATCTATGGAACTGGGGATTTGCGCCCTGATCCTCGATCCTGATACAATTAAATTCCCCGTAAACCTGCTGTTGAAAACCTGCTGATGATTGATAAAGAAAGAGTAACGGCTGTATTGACTGTTTTGTCTGTAACCATTATTTTCGATACCGGATACAGATAACATTAGATTACTTTGTGGACTTCCATTTGAATAGGTAATGGCATTTTTAAAGTACCCGAAGCTCCCGGCAGAACCAGCAAGTTTGTATTCACTACCATTGTATGCGGGTTTTGAGGGATGTAAAATTACTGTACCTCCTAAGGATGAGCCGTAAAGACTTGATGCGGGCCCACGCAGCACCTCAATCCGTCCGATATATTCCGGATTTATGTCATCGAAAGTAGTTTCATTTTCTGCACTATACATAGGAATATCACCAAAGAAGAGTTTAATCTTCTTTGTACCATAAGGATATCTGGAACCTATCCCGCGTAACGTCAGTTTCATTGTACCCGGTGAACCTTCCTGCATGATGGCACCAGGCACTGAAGTCAGGGATGATGCTATATTGATGGAAGAATTCTCAAGACGACTCTGTGGAATTACAGATACTGAGCCTGATGCAGCCTTAAGCTGACCAGGAGTACCATACGCATCAACCTCAATCTCAGACAGATCGACCTGAGGAATTTGGATTCGGAGACCCGGCATATTGGTTGTGTCCTTGGATAAATGTGATCCATGATCCCGGGTCTGACCTAAGATTGAGAAAGAAACAAGAGTTAACCATATAAGAAAGAGATACTTCATTAATCAAATAACGAAAAGCCGCTTCTATTGTTTTCTAAAAAGAGTAAAGTCAGACAATCTTATTTAATGCTGCTTCGAGTAATAGTAATCCTTTTTCAAGTGTTGAACGCGGACAACCAATGTTTAGCCTGAAATATCCTTCACCTCCTGTTCCAAATCTGCTGCCATGATTGAGTGCTATTCCACCATCTGACAACCGTTTAGCCATCTCCTTTTCACTTATACCGTATGCTCTAAGATCCATCCACACCAAAAATGTAGCTTCGGGCTTCATCATTTTAATCTTCGGCATTCTTTCAATTACAAACGATTCCATAAATTTGTAATTCTCTTCCAGATAAACCATTAGCTGATCCAGCCAATCATATCCATGACGTAAAGCGGCCTCAGTAGCGATGTTACCAAAAATATTTCCACTGTGAATATGCACCGTATTTAATACCTGATCATATTTTACCCGGATCTTTTTATTCGGAATGATTACAAAGGCCGAGGAGAGGCCAGCGACATTAAAAGTTTTATTCGCAGCCATTAATACTGCACTGTTCATAGCTGCTTTCTCAGATATCAATGGAAGTGGTATATGCTTATGACCCGAAAAAACAAGGTCTGCATGTATTTCGTCCGAAATGATGAATATCCCATTTTCAGTACAGATGTCACACAGTTCTTCGAGTTCTTCTTTTGTCCAGACCATTCCTCCCGGGTTATGAGGATTGCACAAAATCAGGAGTTTAGTTTTTAAATCTATCCCATTTTTGAGATTATCAAAATCAAAAGTATAACGTCCGTCTTTAATAATCAATGGATTTTCGACCATCGTCCTTCCCATTCCGCGAATGCTTGTAAAGAACGGAAAATAAACAGGCGGCTGGACAATTACAGTATCGCCGGGTTCTGAAAGGGCCATTACCAACATTGTAACGGCAGAAACAACTCCCGGACTTGTTGTTATCATCTCCTTTTCGATCATCCAGTTGTGTCTGTGGTGCAACCAGTCCATAATTGCCTGATAATAACTATCCGGACGATAGGTATAAGCGAGGATTTCATGGTTCATCCTTTCCCGTAAAGCATTCATGATAAAGTCCGGAACACGAAAATCCGTGTCTGCAACCCATAAAGGCAAAGCATCTGCATTTCCGAAAAAGAAATCCAGCATATCATATTTTAGACAATCTGTTCCGCGACGTTCTATGATCTCATCAAAGTTATATTTTGTCATCTTTTGGTTATGTATTTCTCAATTTGTAATGAAAAATTTTATAATTCAATTTTAATCAATGTATTGTACTCTTCACCCTTATCAATCTTCAGAACATAATTAAAACGATCCTGTTCCAGACACAGATCAAAATCTGATGAAGGAGACCACTCATGATTTGCAGGATCCAGTAAACGTGCTCCATCGCCCGTGGATAAAATCCGCCTCATCTCATCGAGGTCAGAAGTAACATTCATCAATCCATTGCGGACATATTCAGCAAGAAAAGTATCCTCCTGAGTCGGGTAACGACCCTCGTAGCCCATGCATACAAGGCTAACGACAGCCGGATTCTTTTGCCGGATATAACCGATTATGGCTCCTGCATTGACAAAACTACCCGTAATAATCTCATCCGCAAGTTTCGCATTTGCAATACCTTTGGTCCCCGAACTCGTGGTCATGACAATCGTTTTCCCGTTGAAGTCCTGATTCAGAATGTGAGTTGGTGAATTACCAAAATCAAAGCCAGGAACTTTCCGTTCAAAACGCTCACCAAGCATTATTACATCAGGGATCATTTTCTTTATTTCAAAAGCCTCTTCTACATGTTCGACGGGAATAATTTTATCTGCTCCTGCAGCAAAAACATAACATGCCGTTGAGAAGGCCCTGAATACATCAATCACAACTGTCAGGCCTTTCGCCAGTTTTGCACCCTCAGTAAGCTGAAGAATTTGAATTTCCATAGATACTTGTTCGTCGTTCCAAACGGAACTTTTGTAAATTGGCAGCGAATTTAACTCAAATGTATAAAAGAACGATGATCTCTGTCACTTTAAAAGGTTTATCCGTCTTGCAATTCAACAATCTGACCAGGTTTCCTGAGGTATTCCATTTTTCTACAATACGTACCGGAGGTTTAAGTAATGCAAGCTATGAATCATTAAACCTGGGATTTAATTCAGGAGATGTTCCTGAGAGGGTCCTGGCTAACAGAAAATTGCTATGCACGGCAATAGAATTAAGCTCAAACCGTATTATATTTCCAAAACAAACACATACAGCAGCAATTAAGGTAATTACAGAAGAATTTTTGTCTGCTGATGAAGAGACAAGAAATCAATACCTCAAGGATACGGACTCGATCATTACAAATCAACTGGACATTTGTATCGCAGTAAAAACTGCAGATTGTGTCCCCGTTCTTCTATTTGACCCAAGGCAGAGAGTTGTAGCTGCTATCCACGCCGGATGGAGAGGAACAGCCCAAAATATCGTGATGAAAACAATTGATAAAATGGTGGCTGATTTTGGTTCCACCCCTTCGGACCTGATTGCAGGCATTGGACCTTCTATAAGTCCCCATGTCTATGAAGTTAGTTCAGATGTTTATAATCTTTTTGATCGTGAACTCTATGAAGAGACTGCACCACCTAAGATTGATAAGAGGATGCTGAACCTATGGAAAGCGAATCACAATCAGCTTACTCGTGCGGGCGTCGAAGTGCAAAATATCGAGACTGCAAATCTTTGTACTTTTTCAGACCGCGACAGGTTCTTCTCAGCCCGTCGCGACGGAGCCAAAACCGGCCGCATGGCGACGGGAATCCTTTTGATACAGCCTCTACATTAAAACCTATAAACCGTTTCTTAATTCTTTTGATGGTTTGAAAATGAATAAGGGAAGCTTTCGGGTGAAGTACCTCTGGTTTTTGCAGGTACCTTTGTCATATCAAACTGAAGATTTACCCCCTTCATTAAATCGCTGTGAGTCAGATAATTTTTTGTATAGACATTCCCATCAAGCGTTATACGGTTGATATAAACATTTTCATTGTTGTTTTGGGGAGCATTGATCCCGATTGTTTTCCCGTTTTCAAGTTTTAGGGTTAACCTTTTAAATAGTGGAGATCCAAGTGCATATTCGCCTGTTCCGGGTGCTACAGGATAGAATCCCATTGCAGAAAAGACATACCAGGCTGAGGTTTGCCCGTTGTCTTCATCACCGCAAAGACCGTCAGGATTCGGATTATAGAGTCTGTCCATCACCTGCCTCGCCCAGTATTGTGCCTTCCAGGGCTGACCAAGATAGTCGTAAAGGTAAATAGCATGCTGAACGGGCTGGTTTCCATGAGCATATTGTCCCATATTGGCAATAAGCATTTCAGTGATTTCATGAATTTGTACTCCATAATATGAAAAATCGAATGTAGGGGCTGAATCGAATACCTCATCCAAACGGCTGGCCATTTTTTCCCGGCTTCCAAATAAATTAGCGAGACCCTGCGGATCGTGAAAGACGCACCAGGTATAATGCCAGCTTGACCCCTCTGTAAATGCATCGCCCCATTTGTCGGGACGGAAAGGTGTCTGGAAAGTACCATCTTCGTTTCTTCCCCTCATAAAATTGACAGATTTATCAAAAACATTCTGATAGTTCATTGCACGTTTTGCAAACCGATCGATTTCCTGTTGGGGGCGACCTAAGTTTTTGGCAAGTTTCCAGATACACCAGTCGGCAAACGAATATTCAAGGGTACGTGCAGCATTTTCGTTAATACCAACATTATAAGGGATATAGCCTAATTTATTATAATATTTTACGCCATAACGACCTACGGAATGCAGGGGTCCTTCATTCTCAGAATTCTTCAGAATGGCTTCATACAGTTTGTTAATATCATATCCTTTAATCCCTTTCAGATAGGCATCGGCAATATTGACTGCCGAATTTGAGCCAATCATACAATCACGGTGTCCGGGGCTGGCCCATTCGGGCAACCAACCACTTTCGTTATATGTATTTGCAAGACCTTCCATAAGCTGAGAACTCAGGGTTGGATGAACTAAAGTAAAAAAGGGAAAAACAGCCCTGAAAGTATCCCAGAACCCGTTATCTGTGAACTGATAACCAGACAATACTTTGCCATTATAAGGACTATAGTGAACAATCTTATTATTTGAATCTACTTCATAGAATTTTCGTGGAAAGAGCATTGTGCGATAGAGTGCTGTATAAAAAGTACGGTACTGATCAATGGTTCCACCCTCTACCTTGATCCTGTCAAATTCCTTGTTCCAGGCAGCTTCAGCATTGTTTTTGGTCTGATCGAAGGTTTGGTTTCCAAGTTCACGGGTGAGGTTGAGCTGAGCCTGTTCGGCACTTATAAAAGATGAGGCAATACGGGCATGCACCTGTTCGCCTTTTTTAGTCCTGAATGTAAGGATTGCCATCACATGTTTGCCCTCTGCAAGATTACTTCCATTTGAAAGAATGCTATCTTTCCATGTCGAGATTTCGGCAAATTCCTTATCGAAAATGATCACAAAATAGTTGTGAAAATTATCAGGAACACCACCGTTATTATTACGGCAGTATCCTGTTATTTTTCTTTCCTGAGGATTGATTTTCACCATTGATCCCTGGTTGAATGCGTCAACGATCACTCTGGACTGGTCTGACTGAGGAAATGTGAACCGGAACTGGGCCGCTCTTTCGGTAGGCGTAATCTCTGTGACGACATCATAATCTGCAAGATAAGCACGATAATAATGAGGTTTGGATATTTCCGCCTTATGCGAAAACCACGATGCACGTTTATTTTCATCGGTTATTAGCTTTCCAGTTTCAGGAAACAGTGAGAAGGCAGCATAGTCCCCGATCCATGGGCTGGGTTGATGTGTTTGTTTAAAACCCCTTAACTTCACGTCGTCATACATATAAGCCCAGCCACTGCCCATCTTGTTGGTTTGGGGTGACCAGAAATTCATACCCCATGGCAAGGCAATTGCCGGGTAAGTATTCCCGTTAGACAATGCATGGTCTGAATCTGTCCCGACAAGCGGATTTACAAATTCGACAAGTGAACCTTGCTTTTCTCTCAACTGCTGCGCGTTTGTAATCATAGAAAACAGCACCAGCGCTAAAAGCATCAACCTTGATCTCATTTTCTTCATTTTAAATTTAAAAAATCGAATGTATTTGTCTATGAACTAATTTGTTGAATTAAATTTTTTCTGCATTCAATTACTTGTCTGTCAAAAATTTATCGACCTGATCAATTAATTCCAGTCGTTTAACGACTGAATATTTATCCAGAATTGTCCCCGGAGATAAGACTGCATTAGCACCTATCTTTGAATGATCGCCCACTAACGCGCCAAATTTCCCGACTCCGGATTCGATAATTTCAGATTGATAAACTACAAGAATATTTTTATCGGACCTTTCGTTATAATGGTTTGCAGTAATGGAGCCAGCCTCAAAATTAACATTGCATCCTATAATACTATCGCCAATGAAGTTAAAATGAGCTACATTAGTTGAATCAAAAATTAAACTTGATTTAACCTCACAACCTGTACCAATTTTAGACCCCTTACCCAGATAAACACCGCCTCTAAGGTATGCATTTGCACCAATGAAACAACCCTGTCCAACAATTACTGGTGCTTTCAATACAACTGCATTTTCGACTACTGCTGATTTATGAATGGCAATAAAATCGTTAATTACATAATTGTCATCAAGTTGCAAAATAATGTCTTCCAAAATAGCCCGGATATCGGCTGTTATTTCCCAGGGAAGTAAATTAATTTGCCTCTCAAAGCACTCAGAGAAATGTTCTATATAATGATCTATACGCATACTATTAAATTGCTGGTTATCCGCTAACCTGAACTTCTAGTCCCGTTTCATCCCTGACTCTGACAGCTATGAATTCCAGCTCGATCGTGGTTACTTTATGAAGGTCTGTTGCTGGTGTATCCCTTGCAAGAGTATAAATCATTACTGATTTAGGACGTATATCCTTCAAAAGTGCAATCCAGGCTGCAAGTTCAGTCTCAGATGTATTATCCAGGCTTTTTCCCTGAAATGACCCTCTGATAAACATGGTTTGTATGATCTGTTTCCCTTCAAACTGTTTCAAATTCTCCACAACCTGTCTAAGATTAAATCTCCCTACCGGTTGGTCGAGAATTTTTATTGTTGACAGAATTCCGGCATCAAGTTTAAGAATATTATCATCAACTTTTTTAAGGGCTTCTACGACCTTTGTTTTATGAAGTGTTGTGGAATTCGATAGAACAGCAATTCGCGCATTCGGACAATGTTCACTTCTCAGCTGCAGTGTATCGTCGAGGATAAAGGGAAATTGCGGATGTAATGTTGGTTCACCGTTGCCGGCGAATGTAATTACATCAGGCAATTTATTTTCACTTTTCATCTCAATCAATTTTTCATGAAGTAACCGCTTTACCTCAGTCCTTTGAGGGAATATGGCTTTAACCGTTCCTTTTTGAGGATTCCAGCCACATTCACAGTAGATACAGTCAAATGAACATAACTTGGAATCATTGGGGAGCAGATTTATCCCAAGGGAAACACCTAATCTCCGGCTGATTACAGGGCCAAATATTGTTTGATCAAAAAGAAAAGTAGGCATATTGATGACAAAATAGAAATGAAATAAAGGTAATCGTTTTAAAACAATCTTTTAACTTTTGAATGTGGCTGTAGCCGAAGTTGTTGCAAATCGATTCCTGTTAAAAGATTTATCCCGGGACTCTTTCCCAATTCGATTGTACCTGCCCAGGCATCCAAATTAAGCACTTCCGCCCCGTTTCGCGTTGCCCAGATAATCATCTCTGCCAAGGTTACAGACGGGAATTGGGATTGTATTGTTTTCAATTCGTCAAGGATCGAAAGTTTGTTGTTCGAAGAGAGGCTATCCGTACCAATACAAATATGAACGTTGTTTTTACGTAAAAGTTCAAAATCCGGTGGATGATTTTCGATAAAAAGTTTCGAATCCGGGCAAATGACAAAAGAAGTGTTATTTGTATTTGATACATCACCCACCGCAATGACGCCCTCTCTCCATAGTTCAGAACCGGCCTTAATAATATCATAGTCAGTGGATTTCTGCAGAAGGTTTCGCCTACCTTCAACGTTCCCAAGAAATTCCTCTAATCCGGATTTAGTAGTGGAAGCACCACGAAGATGTGTTAAATCTGGATGACAGCGTGCATTAATAAACGCAGGAGTGATTATCCCACTGTAAAACTCAACTCCGGCTTTCTCTTCCGGCTCACCATGTGTATCCAGGATGTCAGCCACAAAGCCCTGATCATCAATGCAAATTATTCCTTTATTGAGAATTGTACCCGTTCCGGTAAAGATATAGTGTGCCGATAATCTGCGCATGCACGATTATCTTTTTATTCGCTGGATAGAATCCTTTGCTCTGGCTTTAACTTCAATTTCGTTGAGCCGGTTAAGCACCTCGTCATAAATTGGTTTATATTTCTCAGGGTATTTTCCATAATAAAGCAACGAGGCTTCCAAAACTTTTTTATCAACCTTGTGCTTCTTAATTACAGAAAGCAGAAGATCTTCCTGATAATTATCGCGTGTAATCTTCTCGACATATCTTTGCGAAAAAATTCCTTCGGCAAGATGTATATCAACCAAAATGGGTGTAATCTCCTTGTCACTCAAAATCCCCTTAGGAACATTGTTGGTTGAACAAGCCAAAAAAAACAAAAGAGATACTGCTAGTAGAGATTTTTTCATTCGTCGTCCTCCATTTGTTTTATTTCCCTGAATTTTTTAGAGAAAGGTGATGCGAAAACAAAGGCATTTAGTTTTTTATTCCGGGTATTAAAGATCTGGGAACTATTTCCCTGCCAACATTTCTGGCCCTCCGAGATAAATAGAATATTATCACCGATCTCCATTACGGAATTCATATCGTGAGTATTTATAATCGTTGTAATATCAAATTCTGCTGTGATTTCCTTTATGAGTGCATCAATAAGAATTGAAGTAACCGGATCAAGTCCTGAATTAGGTTCGTCACAGAACAAATACTTTGGATTTAGGGCAATTGCACGTGCGATAGCCACTCTTTTACGCATACCTCCTGAAATTTCGGAAGGATATAAATGATTTGATTGTTTTATATTAACCCGGTCAAGGCAAAAATTTAGCCTTGCCTTCTTCTCTCCGGCGGTCATTGTTGTGAACATATCCATAGGAAACCTGACATTCTCTTCTACGTTATGGGAATCGAAAAGAGCTCCGTTTTGAAATACCATTCCTATCTCCTGCCTAAGTAGTTTCTGCTCGCTAAAATTCATTGTCCTTGTATTTCTTCCATCGAACAGAATTTCACCTTCTTCGATATCAAATAATCCAACGATCGACTTAAGCAGAACAGTTTTACCGGATCCACTCTGGCCTATGATGAGATTGGTTTTCCCTTTATCGAAAGTTGAGGAAATATCCTTAAGCACCATGCGACCCTCGAAAGATTTTGACAAATTTTTTATTTCAATCATTTGAATAGCAATTGGGTAAGGACAAGGTCGAAAAACAGAATCAGGATGCTTGTGTTCACTACTGCCTTTGTACTGGCACGACCTACCTCGAGGGCACCACCCTGTACATAATAACCCATATAAGCTGGTACTGAAGCAATAAGGAACCCAAAAACAAAAGTTTTAATAATCGAAAAGGAGACGTAGAACGGAACAAACATTGTAGTCATCCCGGTCAGGTAGGTCGCAATAGTAACAGCACCCGAGAGAGGGCCGGTTATTAAACCTCCTACAAGGCCACAGAAGACGCTGATAATAAATAAGAATGGACTAATAAAGACAACAGCAATAATCTTGGGAAGAATAAGGTACGATGCTGAGTTTACCCCCATAATCTCCATTGAATCTATTTGCTCTGTTATACGCATGCTGCCAAGTTCGGATGCAATGTTTGATCCAACCTTACCGGCCAGCATCAGGCTTAATACTGTGGAGGAGAATTCAAGGATCAGTGTGTCGCGGTTTCCAAGTCCGATTATATATGTAGGCATCAACGGATTGACCATGTTGTAAGTCAATTGTAATGTGATAATACCACCCATAAAGACGGAGATTACAGCGACAATTCCAATAGAATTAATACCCAGTTTTTCAATTTCAAGGATAAGCTGCCGGATGTAGATAGAGTTTTTCTCCGGTTTTTTAAATACCCTGACCATTAGCAAAAAATACTGACCAATGTGATAAAATATTCCCACTTAGTAAAATTTAGCAATAACATTGATTATCAGAAAGATGTTATCAGACATTCTATTAACTTACCAAATTTTCCCTCTCTGAACTTACTGGCAAAAATACAAAAAAAACACATTACGATTCTGAAATACATTCAGACATAAAACCAGGATCAAAATGAACTTTCATTTTTGACCTGATTAAATGTCTGAATAAATTATTGTTACCAGAATAACTGTTCTAAAATAATCTTAGGTCATTTAAAACCATTGAACGAGCTAAAATCTAATATTTATTTACTAACAAGTAATTTAATAACTTCATGGAAGTCGTTATTAATGAATTCAATATAATAGTTACCACTTACTACCGATCCCAGGTTTATTATGTTATCATATGTTCCACCTGTAGTCTTGGCATCTTTGATCTCCATTATTTTATTCCCAAGATTGTCATAGATATTGATTGTAAATGTTGACTCAACAGGGAAGGTCATATACGCATGGAACAGACCATTGCTTGGATTAGGATAAAGATCAAAGACTTTTCCGGGAATAGTAAGTGCAAAATCAGGAGAAGCAGCACCATTTGGACATGTTGCCACATTTGATCCGTAGACAGTCATATTACCTGCCTGTGCAGAAGGACCAAAATCAACTGTTATGCTATCCGTGTTGGCCCCGGAAACAATAGAGGCTCCCGGAGGCAAACTCCAGTTATACTTCGTTGCATTGGCAATTGGCTCAACTTTGTATACGGCTCCAGTGGTTCCAATACTAAATGTATGTTCACCTGAAATGCTTCCCGCAGCAGCAGGTTGCAGAGCGACATTTACATTCAGGGCAGAGGCTATTCCATTGATACAGCCTACGCCGGCAACAGAAATACTTCCGGATACCGCATCGGCCGGGAAATTCAGAGTTATGCTGCTTGTTCCGGCTCCATTTACAATTGTTGCCATAGTCGATGGAACTGTCCAATCATACGATGCTGCATTTGCAATTGGTGGAACGGTGTAAACAACGTTTTGTGAGTTTGCACAAACAGATGCATTTCCCTGTATGGTTCCTGCGGCTGCCGGGTTGTCCGTTACCTTTACATTCATAACGGTTGCATTGGTACCCTTACAGTTTGAACCATTTGAATAGTTTATAGAAACAGAATGATTGCCCCCTGTTATCCAGTGCACATTAACCGTGCTATCCAATGCAGAACCACCATTTGTGATTTGTCCTCCAGTTGACACAATCCATTCATATCCAGTCTTGCCAGATTCAGTCGAGTAGGTCTGAGTGGCTCCAACACAAGGATTCTTATCGCCTGTAAGAGTTGGGACAGGAATTGGATTTACTTTTGCCGTAACAGGCTGAACAGTAAAGCATCCGCTTGAAGATGTACCCTTGATGTAATAAGTTCCGGTTGTTACAGCTGCCGGGTTAACCAGGCTTATCGTTGCCTGAGAATCTGTCCAGTAGGTGTAGGTAATTCCGGCTGTACTTCCAAAAACTACACTGCTTGCCGTAAGGTTTACAGTTGCAGGTGTACATACAGCAGCAGGATTAGTGATCACAACAGTCGGAGCTGGATGAACATTTACTACGACAGGTTTGATTGCAAAGCATCCGCCAGGTTCGGTTCCCTTAATGTAATAGGTACCTGCCTCTGCATTCTTTGGTGAATCAAAAGGTGTAGTAGCTGATGCATCCTTCCAATAAGTGAATGTTAATCCTGAAGTACTGCCAGCAGTAACTCCTGTTGCAGTTATATCAACAGTTTCGGGAGCACAAACAACAGGTGGATTGGTTATCGTTAACACTGGTCCAGGGTTTATTGTTAATGAACCATTTACGTAGATAAACGAATATTTCTCCGATGCAAAACCTCCTGGAACAATAACATAGGTTCCAGGGTTAGTAGCTGTTTTTGCACTTCCTGCGATTGTTAAAGCACCTGCCAGAACCGCTGGGGTATCTCCGTCAGTGAATCCACTGAACGAAACCGTATAATCACCGGTTGGTAAAACATTACCATCAACACACTTAGTTTTGTTGTCTGCAGTTACAGTCAACCAAGGTGGTAGTCCTACAAAAATAGATCCGGCAACGTACTCAATCTCGTAGTTGGCCGGGTTGAATGTGCCATTGATTGCTCCTGAAATACCAACCTGTCCCGAATAGGTACCTGATGGCGCAGTCGCCTCCGCTCCACTTCCATAAACAATAGATACTGAACCGATTGTCTCGCCATTCTGAAGTCCTGCAGCTACAAAGGCAGTAGAAACAGGAACATTGGAAAGTGTGTGTCCGAAACTCTTTATCACGTCAGTCGCAGTAATTGTCAGCTTTGCTGGTGTGACAATTATGTCTCCATTGTTGTAAGTTATGTTGTAATTATTCGAATCAAATGTTCCAAGCGGAGCCGAAACAACTATTGAACCGTGGTAGGTACCTACTGCGGACGTCGGAAGTTTGCCCGTTCCGTGAGCAGCGGTGACCGAACTTATCGTTTCGCCGTTTTGTAATCCGTTTGAAGTAAATGCTGCTGATCCAGGTCCTTCACCCGATAAAGTTGTACCATATACATGACTTCGGGTATCGGCCGTGATTGTCAATGGTGCCTTGCCAACAATAATATTACCCGGAACAAAATTTATTGCCGTATAATTGGCAGGGTTAAATGTGCCGACAGGACTTGAAACATTTACTGAATTGGCATAAGTTCCTACTGCAGCAGTGCCGGCAGATCCGACACCATAGTTTACGGTAACAGTACTGATTGTTTCACCATTCACGAGACCAAAAGCCGTAAAGTCCGTTGAACCGGTTTTGCCTGTGAGAACATCTCCATAGTTTTTGTTGATGTTCTTCGCAGTAATAGTCAATGTTCCTGCAGGGTCAACAAAAATATTACCGGCTACATAGTTAATCGTATAATTCCCGGCAGTAAAGGTCCCGCCTGTAGCAGCTGAAGAAATCACTGAACCAGGGTAGACGCCAACCGGATCAGTAGCTGAGGCGCCTGATCCATAGGTAATCGTAACTGTTCCGATCGACTCACCATTCTGTAAACCAACCGATGTGAAAGCTGTCGAACCAGCACCTCCTGCGATAGCACTGCCAAATGACTTATGCACATCAGATGAAGTTACTGTAAGTGCAGCCGGACCAACTGTAATGTTGCCACTAACATAAACAATGTTGTAATTGGCTGGATTGAATGTTCCACCGGTAGCTGCCGATGGGGTCACGGATCCAGTATAGGTACCTACTGCAGCACCTGCAGCAGCGCCTGTTCCATAGGCAATCGTTACCGAACCAACAGTCTCACCGTTTAGCAACCCTACAACTGTGAAAGCAGTAGAACCTGTTCCGCCCGTGATTGCAGTTCCATAGGTCTTGGTAACATTGGTTGCAGTAATTGTAAGGGTACCTGAAGGAGTAACAATTATATTTCCAGCCACATAACTTATTGTATAGTTGGCTGCCGTGAATGTTCCACCTGTAGCAGCCGAAGGCGTAACAGATCCGGTGTATGTTCCCACAGCTGCATTGGCGGCAGCTCCTGTACCATAAGCAATTGTCACTGTCCCGATTGTTTCGCCATTCAGTAAACCAACAGCCGTAAATGCTGTTGATCCCGGACCGCCGGTTATTGCTGTACCAAAGTTTTTAGTGGCATTATTTGCAGTGATTGTCAATGTCGCCGGATTTACCACCAGGTTGCCCGCAACGTAAACTATCGATGTATAGTTTGCAGGGTTAAAGGTTCCGCCGGTTGCTGCCGATGGCGTCACGGATCCTGTATAGGTGCCAACTGCAGCATTAGCAGCTGATCCTGTTCCATACGTAATCGTTAACGATCCGATAGTCTCCCCGTTGAGTAACCCAACAGCTGTAAACGCAGTTGAACCCGCACCACCTGTAAGAGTTGTTCCGTATGTTTTGGTTACTCCGGTAGCCGTGATTGTAAGTGTTCCGGCAGGGTTAACTGTAATGTTTCCGGCAACTAATGATATTGTATAGTTTCCGGCAGAGAACGTTCCACCCGTCGCTGATGAAGGAGTGACCGAGCCTGGGTAAGTCCCCACAGGATCAGTAGCAGCTGCACCTGTTCCATACGATATTGTAACCGACCCAATGGTCTCACCATTTTGTAAGCCTGTTGAAGTAAATGCTGTTGAACCTGCACCACCTGTGAGTGTTGTACCGAAGTTCTTGACAACATTATTCGCAGTAATAGTAAGAGCTGCCGGTGTTACAGTAATGTTACCTGTATTATAAACTATCGAAGTATAGTTTGCCGGATTAAAGGTTCCACCCGTGGCACCTGATATTGTAACTGACCCAAGGTAAGTTCCAACAGCCGAAGCAGCTGAAGATCCTGTACCATAGGCGATTGTAACAGAGCCAATTGTCTCGCCATTTAATAATCCGACAGCAGTGAAAGCTGTTGAACCTGCACCTCCGGTGATAGCTGTTCCATAGGTCTTTGTAACGTTTGTGGCAGTAATCGTCAAGGTGCCAGCCGTAGTAACGATAATATCCCCAACAACATAATTTATCGTATAATTTGCAGGTGTAAAGGTTCCACCCGTTGGGGCAGAGGCTGCCACGGATCCGGTATAGGTTCCCACAGGATCAGTAGCTAAGGCGCCAGTCCCATAAGTGATAGTTACCGACCCAATAGTCTGACCATTTTGTAACCCTGCTGATGTAAAGGCCGTCGAACCGGCGCCACCCGTCAGGCCTGTGCCGAAGTTTTTCGTAACCGTATTGGCTGTAATGGTTAATGTTGCCGGATTAACAGTTATATCGCCTGCGGTATAGACAATCGAAGTGTAATTTGCAGGGTTAAAGGTCCCTCCGGTAGCAGCAGACAGGGTAACCGAACCTGCATAAGTACCCACCGCTGCAGTAGCGGCAGAACCAGTTCCATAAGCAATTGTAACAGAACCAATTGTCTCACCATTCAATAGACCGGCCGCAGTGAAAGCTGTCGAACCTGCCCCTCCCGTGATTGTCGAACCATAGGTCTTTGCTACACTATTTGCAATAATGGTTAATGTTCCTGCCGGACTAACTATGATGTTTCCAGCAACATAACTAATTGTATAGTTTGCCGGAGTAAATGTGCCACCGGTAGCAACAGAAGCAGTTACGGAACCTGTGTAAGTTCCAACAGGATCAGTAGCCAGAGCACCAGAACCATAAGCAATCGTGACTGAACCAATTGTCTGTCCGTTTTGCAAACCAACTGAGGTAAAGGCAGTTGAGCCAACCCCACCAGTAATGGCGGTTCCAAAGTTCTTGGTAACATTATTGGCCGTAATTGTCAAAGCTGCAGGATCTACTATCAAATTGCCTGTTGCATAGACAATCGTGTAGTTTGCAGGGTTGAAGGTTCCCGTTGCAGCTGACGGAGTCACAGAAGCCGCATAAGTTCCTGTAGCGGCAGTGGCAAGAGCCCCGGTTCCATAATTTAATGTTATTGAAGCAATATTATCACCTGTAAGAAGAGTACCCGTAACCGTAAATGCCGTAGAAGATGCCGGACCGGTAAGTACTGATCCATAAATCTTATGGACATCTGTCGGAGTGATCGTAATTGTAGAATAAACACCAACAATTGTGGCCGTTGAAGAAGTCGCCGTAATCGCAGAGCAACCATTTGCATTCGTATAATTAACTGTTACGACCTTACTTCCTGTTGTCAGATATTGCATTGTAACCGTATTGCTTGTTGTGGTTCCACCTGAAATTATCGCATAATCAGTACCCGCGACACCTGGGAAAGTCCACAAATAGTTGGTCATTCCAGCCTGTGTGGTATAAGTGACATTTGTAACAACAGTTGCATTTGCACCTGGTTGTGCCGTGAAGGTAACAACAGGCAATGGAGTAATCGTGACCGCTACCTGAGGTGAAGCTGCCGAGCAATTTGTTGTACCAACAGTCTGAGTAAGATCAACTGTCCCGGAAGTTCCGGCACCCCATGTTACTGTTATTGAAGCTGTGCCGGCTCCAGCTGTAACAGTGCCTCCAACAACTGTCCATGAATATGTATTTCCAGCAACAGCAGGGACACTGTAAACAGATCCTGTGGCTCCAATACAAACACTCGTTAAGCCTGATATTACTGAAGCAGGCAAAGCACCTACACTCACTGTGACATTCGTGCTGCAACCATTCGAGTCGGTATATGTAATCAAACTTGTACCTGCAGTTACGCCGGTCACAAGCCCTGTAGCACTAACAGTTGCAACCGCAGGTGTGGCTGATACCCATGGATTAGCCGCAGCTGTAGTGCCTGAGCCTGTAAGCTGAGTTGTGCCTGTACCACAAATACTTAACGTCCCGGTGATTGTCGGGGAAGTATTGGTTACTGTAACACTTGTGCTGCAACC
>CAINLJ010000160.1 GCA_903850335.1 uncultured Bacteroidia bacterium
CCCCATCGTCCCCTTCGCCCCGTCCCCTCTCACCCCTTCATTCCCACAATTAGCACAGTTCCCCATTATTCCTACCTTTGCAACTTAAATCTTAAATTAATCCAATATGATCCTAAAGGAACAGCTAAAAGAGCTTGTTGAGCGCCGGGATGCGCTGAGGAGGTATCTTTGACGTCGATAATAAATTAATCAGACTCGAGGAAGAGGAGCTAAAAACTCAGGATCCCACTTTTTGGGAGCGGCCAAAGGATGCCGAACGTCAAATGATGGTTGTTCGTTCAATTAAACAATGGACCGACGGATTCAAAGCTGTTGACCAGGCAGTTGAGGATCTTGAGATCATGTTTGAATATAGTGAGGCAGGCGAAATTACAGAAAATGAGCTTGAAGAGCATTTTGTTGAGGCAAGAAGTCTCATTGAGGATCTTGAAACAAAAAACATGCTTCGACGGGAAGAAGACCGTCTGGGAGCCGTCCTTAAAATTAACGCCGGGGCAGGTGGAACCGAGTCGAACGACTGGGCGGATATGCTGATGCGAATGTATCTCAGATGGGCAGAAAAGCATAAATACAAGGTACGTGAAGCAAGTTTTGTTCCTGGTGAGGATGTCGGAGTTAAGAGTGTTACTCTTGAAATCGAGGGTGATTTCGCCTATGGCTACCTGAAGAGCGAAAATGGAGTTCACCGGCTTGTTAGAATATCTCCCTTTAATGCTCAGGGCAAAAGGCAAACCTCATTTACTTCAGTATTTGTTTCACCACTTGTCGATGATACAATTGTAATTGATGTGAATCCAGGTGATATTTCGTGGGACACATTTCGATCAGGAGGGGCAGGAGGTCAGAACGTGAATAAAGTAGAAACCGGAGTACGTCTAAAACACGCGCCATCTGGTATAATAATTGAAAATACGGAGTCACGGTCGCAGCTTCAAAACAAAGAAAATGCAATCAGACTGCTTAAATCACAGCTTTATGCACTGGAACTTCAACGGCGACACGAGGCAACAACTAAAATTGAGGCGGGTAAGAAAAAAATAGAATGGGGTTCGCAGATCCGATCTTATACTATGCAACCCTATAAACTGGTAAAAGATGTCAGGACGAGCTTTGAATCATCTAACGTTCAGGGTGTAATGGATGGTGATATCGATGATTTTATTAAGGCATACCTGATGGAATTCTCCGGAGAAGAAGAGTGAATCAAAATAAATTTTAAGAACATTATTGGGTGATGGTTGTTTTTATGCTGATATGGACATTTCATTAAAATTATTCATTTTTGTATACTAAACTGCAAATAAAAAATTCTTGATTTAAAAAACTAAATGACCCTATTATGGAAAACACAAATGATGAGAAGATTTATTACCCCTCGCAATCTGTAATCGAACAGGCAAATATTAAGGAATACGATCAATTGTATGCCAGATCAATTGAAAACCCGGAAGTTTTCTGGTCAGAACAGGCGGAACAATTGTCATGGTTCAAGAAATGGGACATGGTTCTTGATCGCAGTAATGCCCCGTTTTTTAAATGGTTCGAGGGGGGTAAAACCAATATCGTCCTTAATGCCATTGATCGTCATCTTGAGAATGCAAATCGAAATAAACTGGCGCTTATCTGGGAAGGTGAGCCTGGAGACGTTAGAACTTTCTCTTACCATGCCTTAAATCGTGAAGTTTGTCAGTTTGCCAATGTCCTAAAGAGTATGGGAGCCAAAAGAGGAGAGGTAATAACCATTTACATGCCTCAGATTCCCGAACAAATTATTGCAATGCTTGCTTGTGCAAAGATTGGAGCTGTGCATAGTGTCGTATATGGTGGATTTAGTCACGAAGCATTGGCGGACAGGATTAATGATGCCAACAGTAGAATCGTAATTACGGCTGACGGTGGTTATCGACGTGGGAAAGTTGTTGAATTAAAGAGTGTAGTGAATAAGGCCATGGAACTCTCCCCAACAATGGAAATCTGTATCACTGTAAAAAGAACAGGAGTAGATGTTTACATGGAAAATGGCCGTGATTACTGGTTGCATGAACTTCTAGCCCTTCCAATTGCATCTTACAGATGTGAAACTGAGCAGATGGATTCATCTGAGATGTTATTTTTGCTTTACACATCCGGTTCAACCGGTAAACCAAAGGCTTTGGTACATACACACGGTGGATATAGCGTTTATACTTCCACAACGCACAGGATGATTTTTGATATTAAACCTGAAGATCGTTATTGGTGTGCCGCTGATCCGGGTTGGATTACCGGTCATAGTTATATTGTTTATGGTCCATTGATGAATGGAGCTACTATTATGCTCTATGAAGGTGCTCCGAATTTTCCCTATCCCGATCGTTGGTGGAAAATCGTAGAAAAATATGGGATCAATATCCTGTACACTTCACCAACGGCTATACGTGGACTGATGCGTTTTGGTGATTCTTGGCCTAACCGTAATGATATTAGCTCGTTAAGACTTCTTGGTTCAGTTGGTGAGCCAATAAGCCCTGAGGCCTGGAAATGGTATTATAAAGTTGTCGGCCGTGAAAAATGCCCTATTATTGATACCTGGTGGCAGACGGAAACAGGCGGATTTATGCTTACTCCGCTACCCATAACTCCACTTAAACCTGGATCTGCAACAAAACCTTTCTTTGGAACTGTCATTGATGTGGTTGATGACCATGGTGATAAGGTGAAAGCTGGCGAAGAAGGGACTCTCGTAATTAAGACCCCATGGCCTGGAATGACTGCAGGTATCTACCGCGACCCCGAACGATTTGTTGACGCTTACTGGAAAAGGTATGAAAAACAGGGCTGGTATCTGACTGGTGACTCTGCTAAAATAGACCAGGATGGATATTTCAGGATAATTGGCAGAACGGATGATGTGATCAAAGTAAGCGGATACCGTTTAGGTACTGCCGAAATCGAGAGTGTAATGGCAAGCCATCCGGCAATTGCCGAAGCAGCTGCTATTGCACTTCCACATCCATTGAAGGGGAACTGCATACATATCGTTGCAGTCTTACGTTTGGGTTATACAGCAAGTAAAGACCTTGAACATCAGATGATACAACACATGGTAGAGCATCTGGGACCTATTGCCCGTCCTGAGGAAATTACATATATAGATGTATTACCAAAAACGCGGAGTGGGAAAATTATGCGTAGAGTATTGAAAGCCAGGGCTTTGGGATTGCCTGAGGGCGATCTAAGCACACTGGAGGAATAAATTATTTTAGGGTATTGCTTATAAGATCTTAACAAGCTGAATTATAGATATTTAATGTCAATGCCTTCATCAAAAACAATCTGGGATATTGCATGGCCAATTATGTTGAGCCTTGCAGCCCAGAGTGTTGTAAATCTTACAGATTCCGCCTTTCTGGGAAGAATTGGGGAGGTGGAATTGGGTGGCTCAGCAATTGGGGGACTCTTGTACACAACCTTTTATATGGTTGGCTTCGGCTTCTCTACAGGAGTTCAGATATTGATTTCCAGACGCTATGGTGAGAAAAATTTTTCGTCTATCGGAAGAATTTTTGATAACAGTTTGTATTTTCTTGGGATTACCTCCCTTTTTATTACCTCGTGTATAATTATTTTCGGACCTGCATTGCTGAAACCGTTTATGGCTTCTGAGGCCATCTTTAAAGCAAGTTCAACTTTCCTGATTTACAGGGTCCTGGGATTATCCTTCTCATCGGCAGGTCTAATTTTTCGTGCCTTCTATTCGGGTATTGCATATACAAAATACCTTAGCATTAGTTCTTCATTAATGGCAGGAATCAATGTTTTGCTTGCCTATATTTTAATCTTTGGAAACTGGGGCTTTCCACGATTAGGTATCGAAGGCGCTGCTATAGCATCAGTAATATCTGAGATTTGTGCCTTGATGTTTTTGGTACTTATCACGCGGAAAAACCATCTGTTCAAACAGTACAATCTTTTTAAATGGGTTAAACCGGACTTGGCAATTATCAAAAGTACATTGGGAATTTCCGGGTTTGTGATGTTGCAATTTGTTCTGTCACTGGGATGCTGGTTCATCTTTTTTATGTTTATCGAAAAGATGGGCGAAAGACCGCTTGCCGTATCAAATATTATACGAAGTCTTTACCTTTTATTTATGATCCCGGGCTGGGCATTATGTTCAGTTGTAAATACATTGGTCAGTAAATCAATAGGGGAGAGTCGCCCCGACCTGGTTGTCCCAATTATCCAAAAGGTTGTCAAGTTCAGTTTTGTCGCCATGGCAATTGTTCTGGCTGTTGCAACTCCATTTCCAAGATCGGTAATATCACTTTTCACAAATAACATTCCTTTAATTGAAGCTACGGTTCCATCCTATTTTATAATACTGGGAGCCTTGTTTATTTTTGCTGTTATGAGCATCATTTTTAATGGCGTGCTTGGTACTGCAAATACTAATATTTCGCTTGGAATTGAGATTATTACGCTCGTAGTCTACTTGTCCTTTGCCTGGCTGATCGCATTGAAGCTTCAGATGAAAATTGAATATGTCTGGACTTCAGAATACATTTATAGCCTTTTAACAGGTGTGTTAGCCTATTGGTACCTCAAAAAAGGAAATTGGCAGGAGAAAGTAATTTAAAACTGATTGATATATTTACTTATAATAATTATTTTTGTAAAATGTTTTGTGCGTGTAAAAATTACTTCTTACATTTGACTTGTTAAATAATATTAGTTTGACCATGCTGCATATTAGTATCACTAAAACTAATTCAATTAATCTATTCTACCTAACATGAAAATACCTACTTTAATTAATTCCTCATCTAAAATAAACGGTGAACTTGTTTTCACTACGGAGGTGCGCATTGACGGGGAAGTTTTTGGAAAAGTTGAATCTGATAAAAGTATAATTATTGGAGCTGAAGGATATGTAAAAGGTTTTCTTCGTGCAGGCGATCTTGTTGTATTTGGCAGGCTCGAGGGAAATTTTATTGTCTCCGGATCGACTGTTCTTCATGAAAAGGCATCAGTATTTGGCAACTTGTATACTAAAGTTTTGGAGGTTAAAGAAGGAGCGATGATTACCGCCAGGGTCGTAACCTATGATAAGCTTGAGGCAATTGATGAAGCGCAGATCTATCTTGCAGAAGAAATGATTAAAGTTGAACCTGGCAGAAGACAAATTCCAGCTTATGATCATGCACAAATTTCGTTTGAAGAACCTGTAAAAAATAGTGCCCGGATTGAAATACCGGTTTATTCATCTGAAGATGACATCTTTAGCGGTGTTTCTAGCGGTGGAACAGGTGATATTCTTGCTAAGATAATGGAGCATAAGGTTATTCAGGAGGAAAAAACATCAACTGTCAGCAAACAGGAGAGCCCTGCTGCAGAGAAGCCGAATGTTGACGTAAAGCCAGCTGAGCAATTATCAGAAATGATGGAAATGGCATTTATCGATGACGATGAGAATGAAGAAAATGATATGTTTACGCTACTGGGCACACCTGATGAATTTTCTGCTAATCAACAACTTGAACTCTTTAATGATGATGTCGTTTCTCCAACCCCATCCGGACAAACTTATCTCCTCGAATTTGATTTTGAGGAAAGCAACAACATTACAAATAATTTGGACTCAGACCATCCATCCAAATCATTATCTATCGCCGAATGCCTGGGGGAGCCGGTGAAGGAAGAAGAATCACTGAAAACAAAAAAAGTGAAGAAAAAAGCCTATAGCTCTGATGTTACATTGATTTCTCAGTCTGCACGAAAAAATAAGGTTCATAGCTTATCTGGATTTGAAGAACTGAGGAACCTGTTAATTCCAATAAAATACCAGGACTCTAAAACATCCGAGAATCTAAAGCTAACAGAAAAGAAAAACGAAAAGCTTAACGTAAAAAAGGGGAATGAAAATGATGGGTCTGCCAAGACTAAGAGCGAAAATACAACAGACCTGTTTCTCAATGACGCTATACGGAAATTGCCAACTGATGACTATTCATCATTATTTAATTAGCTGTATCAGATATAATTAACAAAATAACACTAAAGATAAAATTAATAAATTTATTACTAAGAAACGACAAAAATTTTTTTTTATGAAACGATCCTATGTATTTCCAAGTGTGTACGAAGAAACTTCAGTTGATTTTGCAAAAGTAGCTGCCAATTTCATTGAAGGGATGAAAATCAACAATTTTAATCAACGTAACTATCTTATTGGTAATATGGCATTAACCGAAGGTAATGCCCCACATAAATTTCTAAACAGCTCTGCACAGGACCTCGACTACCAGTTGATGGGTCTTACAGCGTTAATTATTGCTGCTCAGGGGACAGACAATAAAATGATTATAACAACCGGATTCCCTTTCATTACACATGCAATTTATAAAAAAGGAGCGCGTGATTTCTACCTTGGAAAACATCAGGTAAGCTTCGATACCCGTACATTTGGTGGAACCGGAGTCGAAAATATAAGTGTTAATGTTTCTGGTTTTGACGTAATGACTGAAGTTGATGGTTGTATCAAAGCTATTCGTAAAGGTCAGATGGGTGAGACACAAAACTTCTTCATTGGTAGCCTTGGATTTGGGACTTTCGAATTAGCCCTGTCAACTCCCTCCGGTATCGTTCAACGTACTGCTCACAGCGAAAAAGGAATCCATTATGCTGTCAATATTCTTGAAAATGAAATTGAAAAGCAATATTACCTTAGCATGCTTACCGGCCAGCAGATTGAGCGTGCTTTTCAGCGTGGTTTCTTCCTGATTAACCGTCGCAAGGTTGATGTTTTGGAGATGCGGAAACGTGCCTTAACAAGCTACTATAACGAAGTCATTTCTCCTGCAATGCGCAAAAAATTCTCAGATGAGGATTTCTCCAGGACTAACAAGTTATATCTTGTCGGAGGCGGTGCGATGTACTCAGAACTGTTAACCCTGTTTCAGGAGGAGTTTCAGGATATCCTCGAAGTTATTGTATACCCGGAACCTTATCTTTGCGCCAGTGAGGGCTACTGCCTGAACTCAATCTCGCTGGTTCCTGCAACTAATAGCCTCGAAATAAAGGAAAATGTAACATTTGTCGGAATCGACCTTGGTAATTCCAATACAGTCGTGACAATTTATAATGAGACAGAGTAGGTAATAAATCCTGTCTTTTTGTATAATAATTCAAAAAGGGTTTACAGAGAAATCGGTAAACCCTTTTTGATTATCTAAATATTTTAGTTTATTTCTCTGTATAACCAACTGCATATTCAATTACACACATATAATTGTATGCCTTGTGCTCTCCAAATGAAACCCCTACTTTCCTGAAGGCAGGTTCAAAAATGCTCTTTCGGTGCCCCCTGTTACTTACACCATCATCGATAATAAGTGCCATTACAATCCTTCGGGCATTATTATTGCCATAATCAATATTTTCAGCGCACGATCCTGTCCAACTGCCATAGCGGCTAATCCTCTCAGCAAAGGTGCTGCCATCCCTTCCCTGATGTCCTGTCTGACTGGTTGTTTCCTGCATCCTGACCATATCATTTGCCCCCTTGCACATTCCCTTCGATGCGGTTAATTGTTGCAGGGGCTTTTGACTTTTCAGGAATTTTATGGCCTCATATACGGCATTCCTTCCTTCCCGTGTAAGAAGGATTGTCTTTCCGGGCTCGTGAACTTCCCTGCCAACATAATATGCAGAGTAAGCAACTAAAAAATCTGCATAATTCTTTGGTTCCGTCCGTGCAAGATTTAATTCTTCTAAGACTTCATTCTCCAAATTAGAAAGATAAGTCAATATTGGTTTCCCCGGTTGCTTCTTTGGGTCCTTCAACGAGGATGCGAAGGAATTTAATAGCATAAAATTCAAAAGAATACAAAGAATACCACTTGTTTTTATTGTCATATTATGATTTTTATACTTGTAAATTTCAAACGCAAAATTAAGCGTTTATTGTTACGGATTTTTTTTGCATCAAGAGTCGATAAAAAAATATTGGATTAATTTTATGTTATTTAATTTTAAATTAACATCCCTTTTGTACACATATAGAATTTAAACTTTTACCTTTGCAATTCGATTTTATACAATAGTTATTTTGCTATGAATGAGAAAGATATGAATCTATTTCAAGAGTTTCCACCTGTATCGACCGAATCCTGGGAAACTCAAATCCGCACTGATCTTAAGGGTAAAGATTATGACAAGACGTTGGTCTGGTCTACTAATGAAGGCATTAAGGTACGTCCATATTATCGGGACGAAAACTTGAGTGGTCTCGAATTTGTTGATACCCTACCAGGAGAATTTCCTTTTGTCAGGGGGAATCAGAAAGCCGGAAATAATTGGTTGGTTCGTCAGGAAATCGAAGTGACCAATTTTGAGGAAGCTAATCTTAAGGCATTGGGTATTCTTTCAAAGGGAGTAAATTCCCTTGGTATCATTTTCCGAACCTGCAGTGAGATCCGCAAAGTGGATCTCCAGATACTCCTGAATGGAATTGATATTGAAAGTACAGAACTCAATTTCGTAATGACCTGTAAAAATGTCATTTTACTTAAGAGCCTTCTCGATTTCCTAAAAGATAAAAAGGCAGATCCTCAGAAAGTAAAAGGTTCTGTCAACCTCGATCCTATCGGGGCTTTTACACTTAAAGGTAAGTTCTGTTCCAGTGAATCTGAGGCCTTCGTAAGAATTAAGAATTGCATTGAACTTGCAACTGAATATCCGGGAATTAATCTGATCGGGGTTAATGGCAGAAATTTCAATAATGCAGGTGCATCAGTTGTTCAGGAACTTGGATTTTCGCTTGCAACTGGCGCTGAATACCTCACCCGCCTGACCGATCTTGGATTAGATGCAAGCCTTGTAGCTCCCCGTATTCGTTTTAACTTTGGAATAGGCGGGAATTATTTTATGGAACTTGCCAAGCTCCGTTCTGCACGATTACTGTGGGCCAAGATTGTTCAGGCCTACGATCCGAAGTGCATAGATGAAAATAAATGTCCGGATGATAAAAGTCTTTGTGCAGGCAAGATGCATATTCATTCTGAAACATCCGTGTGGAATAAGACAATATACGATTCATACGTTAATTTATTACGTACCCAGACCGAGGCCATGTCGGCAACGCTCGGTGGGACTGATTCATTAACAATTCATCCATTCGATGCCATTTATGAGCAACCAACAGAGTTTGCTGAAAGGATTGCACGTAATCAGCAGGCTATACTTAAGGAAGAAGCTCATTTTGATAAAATTGCTGATCCCGCTGCCGGCTCTTATTACATAGAATCATTAACAGCCGCTATTGCCGCGGAAGCGTGGAAGATCTTTATGGATATTCAGGAAAAGGGAGGATTTATTCCAGCCTTCAGGGAAGGATTTGTTCAAACCCAGCTCAGGGATATGGCCGGCAAAAGGGTGAAGGCTGTTGCCTCAAGACGAGATAATATCTTGGGTGTTAATCAATTTCCCAATTATTCTGAACAAATTTATACTGATTTAAGCTCTAATCTTTTCACAGTTTCTGATCGGACAGCTGAAAATGCCGAAGTTGAAACAATTAAGTTGTTTCGAGGTGCCAGTCAATTAGAAGCATTAAGATATTCTACCGATCGTTATTCGGAAAAAAATGGACGTCCTAAGGCCTTCATGCTTACAATAGGTGATCTGGTTTATAGTAAAGCACGTGCCCAGTTTTCATCGAATTTTTTCGCCGTAGCCGGTTATGAGGTGATTGATAACAATGGTTTCGATTCTATAGGTGTAGGTGTAGATGCTGCATTTGAAGCTAAGGCTGATATCGTAATTATTTGCAGTTCTGATGAAGAATATGCCGGATTTGCTCCTGAGGCATTTAAGATGTTACAGGGGAAAGCAATATTTGTTGTTGCCGGCAATCCGGCTTGCAGTGAAGAACTAAAGGCTGCGGGAATCGAAAATTTCATCAGTGTTAAAAGCAATCTTTTGGATACACTTGTTGAGTATAATAACAAACTTGGGATTAAATAAAATCAATCATGAGACCTGATTTTAGAGAAATAAATATCACTGATGTCCGGAAAACGGTTTGTCCCGATTCAGTAGGTGTAACAGAAACCGGAATTGAAGAACCCTGGATTACTCCGGAATTGATACCCGTTAAGAGTGTCTATACAAAAAAAGATATTGAGGGGCTCGAACATCTCCATTATGCTGCAGGAATAGCCCCGTTTCTTCGTGGACCGTATTCTACAATGTTTGTAACAAGGCCCTGGACAATACGTCAGTATGCCGGATTCTCTACTGCTGAGGAATCCAACGCATTTTACAGGCGTAACCTTGCTGCGGGTCAAAAAGGACTCTCAGTAGCATTCGATCTTGCAACTCACCGTGGTTATGATTCGGACCATCCCCGTGTGGTTGGCGATGTGGGTAAGGCAGGTGTGGCAATTGATTCTATTCTGGATATGAAGATCCTTTTTGACAATATTCCACTCAATAAAATGTCAGTTTCCATGACAATGAACGGAGCTGTTCTTCCGGTACTGGCTTTCTATATTGTCACGGCCCTTGAACAGGGAGCTAAACTGGAAGAGCTCGCCGGAACCATTCAAAATGATATTCTTAAGGAGTTTATGGTGCGTAATACCTATATTTATCCGCCTGAGTTTTCAATGAAAATTATAGCTGATATCTTTGAGTATACCTCCAAATATATGCCTAAATTCAACTCGATTTCAATCTCGGGTTATCACATGCAGGAGGCTGGTGCAACTGCAGACATCGAAATGGCTTATACCCTTGCTGATGGATTGGATTATATTCGTACAGGAATAAAGGCAGGGTTGACAGTAGATGCTTTCGCTCCACGTTTATCTTTTTTCTGGGCTGTAGGGATGAATCATTTTATGGAAATTGCAAAGATGCGTGCCGCCCGTATGATTTGGGCAAAACTCGTTAAGCAATTTAATCCTAAGAGTGCCAAGTCGATGGCATTGAGAACGCACTCGCAAACTTCCGGTTGGTCGCTTACTGAGCAGGATCCGTATAATAATGTCGGACGTACCTGTATAGAGGCGATGGCCGCCGTTCTTGGACATACGCAATCGTTGCATACAAATGCTCTGGATGAGGCAATTGCCTTGCCAACTGAGTTTTCAGCACGTATTGCACGAAATACACAGCTTTACATCCAGCAGGAGACAGAAGTATGCCGGTCACTTGATCCATGGGCAGGTTCGTATTATGTCGAAACCCTTACAAATGAGCTTGTAAAGAAAGCGTGGGCATTAATCCAGGAGGTCGAAGAGTTGGGGGGTATGTCTAAAGCTATCGAAACCGGCGTGCCCAAGATGCGTATAGAAGAGGCTGCAGCCAGAACACAGGGACGTATAGATTCCGGTACTCAGGCAATCATTGGTGTGAATAAGTTCAGGCTTGAAAAGGAAGATCCGATTGATATTTTGGATATAGATAATACGGCTGTTCGTCTTTCACAGATCGACAGATTAAAAAAACTTCGGGCTGAACGCAATGAAGCTGAAGTTATTGAGGCGCTTGAGGCTATTACGGAATGTGCAAGGACAGGGGAAGGAAACCTTTTGGAGCTTGCCATTACAGCCGCTCAAAAGAGAGCTTCTCTTGGCGAGATTTCATCCGCATGTGAGAAGATTGCAGGTCGTTATAAAGCAACAATTAGAACTATTTCAGGCGTGTATTCATCAGAAGCAAAGAACGATAACGATTTTGGCCAGGCCAAAAGGCTTGTTGCCGAATTTGCTGAAAAAGAGGGTCGTCAACCCCGGATTATGATTGCAAAGATGGGTCAGGATGGACATGACCGTGGTGCTAAAGTTGTTGCTACCGGTTATGCCGACCTTGGTTTTGACGTCGATATGGGACCTTTATTCCAGACTCCAGCAGAAGCTGCAAGACAGGCAGTGGAAAATGATGTACATGTATTAGGGGTTTCATCACTTGCTGCCGGACATAAGACTCTGATCCCATCAGTTATGGAAGAGCTTAAAATATTGGGTCGTGAAGATATAATGGTTATTGCGGGCGGAGTAATCCCTGCTCAGGATTACCAGTTTCTTTATGATTCCGGAGTAGTTGCAATATTTGGTCCAGGAACTTCTGTTGCTGCTGCCGGGAGAAAAATCATGGAAATTCTTATTGCTGCTCAGGAAGATTAAATGAACCGGGTGACCTTTTCACTCTCGAACAAGTCACCCGGTTATTACTTTGGCTGGTTTGGTCAGGACTTGATCTTTTTCTCCAGTTCCGGAATCAACTTTTCTGCATCACTCTTCATTCTGAAGGCTTTTGAAAGTTCCCAGGCATTTTTAACTGCTTGTTTGTCATAGTCTTCGAGCCACATGATATAGGTTTTCCTCGCTGATCCCGAGAAGATAGCCTTGAGCTTTTTGTCTTGGTTCAACGCAATCATTTTGATTACCAGATTGGCCTGATTGCCCTTGTATGAAACTTTTTCCCATCTCGATTCACCAAAATCACTGTGATGGTTATTAATATTATCCAGCGGCACTGAATCCGTTTTCATGGTTTGTCCTTCCCCTGTGATCGTAAGAGAAGTATGGTTCAGCCATTGACTTCCGTAATAATTACTTGCAAGAGTCAGGTCACCTTTCTCATTCAAATAAACCTGAACAAATGATCGTGACCAGCTCTTATCGAAAACCTGCCTGTTTGGAATATACGTTGAGTATTTTTCAAATTCACCTTTCTCGGTCTTAAATTCCTTTAAAAGTGATTTTATCGAGGTGTTGGCAATCTCCAGAGAGTTCTGTTGTTTTGTTAACTGAAAATTGTAAATCTGGTTGGATAATTGAATAGCTTTTTGCTTTTCTGCGATTGCTTCGGGATAATACTTTGATATTGAATCGAGACAAAGCAATGTTTTTGCAGTATCACCCTTTGCAAGATAGGCTTCGGAAGCCTTTATTTTTTTGGCAGCAAGCTCAGATTGAGACGGACTACATGCCCAAAAAAGTGCAAGCGGGACTGTAATATACATAAAATCAGATAATTTGAATTTCATTTTTTTTGATTCTAAGGTTGTCAATTAACTCATTACAGAGCGGAATATCGTTGTAAAGATATAATTAAAAATTTGTACAATTTTTTTTAATTGATCTTGTCATTCTGAGAAATAGTTCTTTTCTTTGCAACGCTAAAATAAAAAAGAGACAGGAACAAATATTCAGATATAAATTTGAAATTTTATCCCTGTTTTAAAAAAAATATATTACTTTTACGACCCCAAACAGTGGGGAATTATTCAGATGGTCTGTTCATCTAAGGGTTAGGATTCAAGATTTTCATTCTTGCCATAGGGGTTCGAATCCCCTACAGACTACAAATTTTTGAACGAAGAAATTTTAAAAAATGGCAAATCACAAATCGGCTATTAAGAGAGCAAAACAGAGCGAAGTACGTCGTCTGCATAACAAGTATTATTCAAAAACTACCCGTAATGCGGTTCGTTTATTACGCGAAACCACAGAGAAGGCTGCTGCAGCTGAGCTTTTGCCTAAAGTAGTTACTATGCTGGATAAACTAGCGAAACAGAACGTAATCCACAAAAACAAAGCCTCCAACTTGAAATCAAGCCTGTCTTTACACGTTAACAGCTTGTAATTCAAAATTGTAAAATATTTCAGAAGCTCATCCCTAATAGGATGGGCTTTTTTGATTTTTCTCCTTTTAATTCATTATATTTGGTTATGTTCCAATACATAATAAAAACCCAATATAATGGAAATTTACCAACGCAAAGGTATTAAAGAGTGGGCGCTTGAGGATCGGCCAAGAGAAAAACTATTGTACAGAGGTATTGGTTCACTTACAGATGCCGAACTGATTGCAATACTAATTGGATCCGGAAATAATTCAGAGTCCGCAGTTGAGCTCTCACGCCGGATAATGGAATATGTAAAAAACAATCTGAACGAACTCGGCAAACTAAATGTCGAAAACCTGAAAACTTTTAAAGGTATTGGCGATGCAAAGGCTATTTCCATCATTGCAGCCATGGAACTTGGAAGACGCAGAAATCAATCCTCCGCACTGGAACTAAATAAAATAACTGGAAGTAATGATGTTGCCTGCTTTCTTCGTCCTCTAATGGGCGATCTGGCCCATGAAGAATTCTGGGCCCTTTTTATGAACCGGCAGAACAAAGTAATGGATAAACATTGCTTTAGTCAGGGTGGTATCACAGGTACTGTTATTGATGTCAGACTTGTACTGAAAATGGCCCTTGAGAAACATGCCACTTCTTTAATATTTGCCCATAATCATCCTTCAGGCAACCTCGAGGCCAGTGATGCCGACCGCAAAATAACCAAACAATTAAAGGATGCGGGGATAATCATGGATATTCCACTACTCGATCACCTGATAATTACCCAATCAGGATATTTTAGCTTTGCCGACGAAGGTTTGTTATAATTTATTTTTTTATTTTTGGCTAAAACTTTTCCATGGTACATTTATTAGGTGAAACCAACTCCCTTTTTAACCAGTTCATTGCTGAAATCAGGGATGAGATTATTCAAAAGGACCCGCTTCGTTTTCGCAGAAATCTTGAAAGGGTAGGCGAAATATTTGCTTATGAGATCAGTAAGAAGTTATCTTACAAGATTAAAGAGGTTACAACTCCTCTTGGAATTGCGAGAATACCTATGCCTGATCATCAACCGGTTTTAGCAACAATCTTACGTGCTGGCCTCCCTTTGCACCAGGGATTTTTAAACTATTTCGACAGGGCGGAAAATTGCTTTATCTCAGCTTACAGGAAATATAAATCAAACGGTGAATTTTACATTGAATTCGAATATATCGCCTCACCTCTTATCGACAACAAGGTTGTGATCATGGTCGATCCGATGTTAGCTACCGGTTCATCAATGGAAATTGCATATCACGCTTTACTTGAAAAAGGAGATCCTAGCCACGTTCACCTGGTTTCTATAATTGCTAGTCAACAAGGTATAGATCATGTTCTTAAGACATTGCCGAATGACAAGATCACACTTTGGGTTGGTGCTATTGATGTTGAAATGACACCTAATTCCTATATTGTTCCTGGATTGGGCGATGCCGGAGATCTTGCTTTTGGTGAGAAGATTGACTCAAAAGAGACTGTTAAGTCATCTCATTTTTAATCAATCCGGACTACCTTCAACTTGTCGGTACAACGGTCCAGCATTTCTGAAATACTTATTCCCAATACCGGATGAATTTTCCCGGGTTCCAGTTCCATAAGTGGCATTAGTGCAAATCGTCTCGCCGAGATTCCAGGGTGTGGAATAGTAAGCTGAGGTGTTTTTACAATTCGGTCATCATAAAAAAGCAGGTCGATATCCATAGTTCGGGCTTCATACCCATCAGAGTTTTTAATACGTCCCATTTCTTTTTCAATGATCTGTGACAACCTTAAAATTTCAAATGGATCAAGTCCGCTCTCTAAAACAATTACCTGGTTCCAGAAAGGGTGTGATTTAAAACCCCAGGATTCTGTTTCATAGACAGATGATAACTTCTTAATGATTCCAATTTTTTCTAGGATCAATTTTCTGGTCTGAATAAATATTTCGGACTTATCTCCCACATTACCACCCAAAAGGATAAAAACATTGGCCATTTTTTATAAATTTGCATAATCTTATTACAACAATATTAAGAATAAATTATCAGCATATATATTTCATCAGCCCGTAACATAAATAATAGATATGAAAATATTTTGGAAAGCCTTTTTTGCCTCCTTACTAGCCATAATTGTAGGTTCGTTCGTACTTGTCTTTCTTCTGATTGGATTGATTTCTGCACTGACATCTTTTAAAGATCAGGCGGTTACTATTAAAAACCAATCGATGCTTGTTCTAAAGCTCGACGGTAAAATTGTTGAGCGTAAATCAAATAATCCATTTGAGGATATTGAACTCCCTGGTATTAAGACTTCTAATACAATTGGACTCAATCAGATTCTGAGCTGTTTAGAAAAAGCGAAAACAGATGACCGGATAAAAGGAGTTTATCTTGAATTGTCGGAAATAAATTCAGGTTTTGCAACTATAGAGGAGATTCGTAATGCCCTTATTGATTTCAAAACATCCGGCAAATTTATCTATAGCTATTCTGATATGATATCTCAAAAAGCTTATTATCTGGCAACTGTCTCAGATAGTTTGATCCTGAACCCAATGGGAATGTTCGACTTTCGGGGCCTGAATGCAGAGCATATATTCTTCAAAAAAGCACTTGATAAATTTGGTATTGAAATGCAGGTAGTGAGAGGCAAAAATAATAAGTTTAAGTCAGCCGTTGAACCATACCTGTTCGATAAGATGTCGGATGCCAACCGCGAACAGACCAGTATATATCTGAAAAGTATATGGAATCATGTGTTAAAAGGAATATCAGAAAAACGGGGAATTAAGATCGATAGTCTTAACAGTTATGCCGACAATGTAATGACTTTTCATAAGGCAGAGCTGGCAGTAAAATATGGCTTTTTTGATCATTTAAAATACAAAGACCAGGTTTTGGCAGATTTCCGTAAGCTAACCGGTCTTGGAACCAATGACGAGATACCCGTTGTTTCAGTCGTTGAATACGATAAGGTACCAAAGGCAATCGAAGAGGGAGGTTTGGCTAAAGAGCGCATCGCGATCGTCTATGCATCCGGGGAGATTGACAGTGGATCGGATAGCCCGTATCAGATTGATTCAAAGGAAGTATCCAAAGGAATCAGGGAAGCACGCACTGATTCGGCCGTTAAGGCAATAGTCCTGAGAGTAAATTCTCCCGGGGGTTCTGCATTCGGTTCCGAAGTGATTTGGCGCGAAGTAGTCCTTGCTCAAAAAGTTAAACCAGTTATTGTCTCTATGGGAGATTATGCTGCATCCGGCGGATACTATATTTCATGTGCCGCAGATGAAATTCTTGCCTATCCAACAACGATCACAGGTTCAATCGGAGTGTTCGGAACTATTCCTAACCTGAGCGGATTGCTAACAGATAAAATAGGAATCACGTTCGATAATGTATCCACTAATCAACATTCGGATATGCCTTCTGAAACACGCAAAATGACTCCTTTCGAGAGAAATTTAATGCAGTCGTACGTTGAATCCACATACGAAACTTTTATTTCACATGTTGCCGTAGGACGAAAGAAAACCACAAATTCTGTTGATTCGATTGGTCAGGGGCGTGTATGGAGTGGTGAAAACGGAAAACTTAACGGACTCGTCGATGAGTTTGGCGGACTGAAAGATGCAATAAAGCTGGCTGCATCCAAAGCTAAGATTAAACGTTACCGGATAAAGGAATTGCCCAAACAAAAGGATACCTTCGAGGAGCTTATGAAAAGCTTTTCAACCAGGGTGCAGAATAGCATTTTGCAATCAAAATTGGGAGAATCTTATCATTTATGGGAGAGCTTCGAACGTGAATCTCATGCGAATGGCATCTATGCCAGGATGCCCTATAATCTGGAAATTAACTAGTTGATTTGATTGTGAAGTATATTTTTCTTAAACTATTATCCATTTTCTACGGCATTATAGTCAGCTTTAGAAACGAACTGTTTAACCTGCACATTCTCTCTTCCAAGGAGTTTGATGTACCCGTTATTTCAGTGGGAAACATAACAGTTGGGGGAACAGGTAAAACACCTCATACAGAATATATCGTCCGTTTATTAAAATCGAAATTTAAAGTTGCTGTTCTAAGCCGCGGATACAAAAGAAAAACCCGTGGATTTTTTTTGGTTGAACCATCCTCCAATGTGCGCCAGGTCGGAGATGAACCTTTGCAGATAAAACTCAAATTCAAGGAAATTGTTGTTGCGGTGGATGCAAATCGTGTAAGAGGGATTAATAAATTGCTCGAAATACAGGAAAAGCCATCTGTAATCCTCTTGGACGACGCTTTTCAACATCAATATGTAACCCCGGGAATAAATATCTTGTTAACTGATTATAACCATTTGATTACCAAGGATTCACTTCTTCCTTATGGACGGTTACGTGAATCTCCGGCAAATAAATCCAGGGCTACAATAATTATTGTCACCAAATGTCCTGCAGAGATAAAGCCAATTGACGAACGAATAATTACCAAAGAGCTGGAGATCAGGCCTTATCAAAATCTGTATTTTTCACAAATCAAATATGGTATACCTACTCCGGTTTTTCCTGCAGACATACCAAAGCCAATAACCGAGCTAACTGAAGGATTATCTGTTTTAATGGTTACAGGTATTGCAAATCCTGCTTCCCTGAAGGAGTATATCAGGCATGGATCTCATGATATCCACGAAATGAGGTTCCCTGATCATCACCTCTTTACTTCAAAGGACATAGAAAATATAAAACACAAGTTCGACTTACTTTCAGGTCGTAACAAGATTTTAATAACTACAGAAAAAGATATGGTCAGAATCAGAGACCTTAAATCGGTTCCTGATTTAATCAGAGCAAGCCTTTATTTTATTCCTGTTGAAATTGGGTTTTTAAATAATGCAGGGAAGGATTTTGATCGAAAAATATTAAGTTATGTTAAAGAAAATAAGGGAAACTTCAACTTTTATTCAGGAAGCAAGTGGGCTTAAGGCCGAGATAGGTATAATTCTTGGTACCGGTCTTGGAGGTTTGGTAAGGGAAATTGAAATTCATCAAACCCTGAGCTATACTGAAATACCAAATTTCCCTGTTTCAACTGTCGAAGGTCATCAGGGAAAACTGATCTTCGGCAAACTGGGAGGCAAAAATATCATGGCCATGCAAGGCCGTTTTCATTTTTATGAGGGTTATGATATGCACACAGTAACTTTTCCTGTTCGGGTGATGAACGACATGGGAATTAAATCACTGTTTGTTTCAAACGCCAGTGGAGGGCTAAATCCTGCTTTTAAGGTGGGCGATATTATGATGATCACTGATCATATTAATATGTTTGGGGCAAATCCCCTAACAGGGCCAAATCTGGAAGAGCTGGGACCCCGGTTCCCCGACATGAGTCAGGTATACGATCTTAACATGCAGGAAATTGCCCGGACAATAGCAATAAAGAATCATATTGTACTGAAAGAAGGTGTTTATACAGGTGTAGCAGGACCTACATTTGAAACTCCTGCTGAATATAAAATGTTTCGTATTTTAGGTGGGGATGCAATTGGCATGTCAACAGTACCAGAAGTTATTGTTGCGCGTCACATGGGGATGAGGGTGTTTGGAATATCAATAATTACAGATAGTGGTGTTCCAGGTGAGATCGTCGAAATCTCGCACGAGGAAGTTCAAAAAGTGGCATCAGAAGCCGAACCCAGGATGAGTCAGATCATAAAAGAATTGATTTCCTCTGTTTAATCTCACAGAATTACAGAATACTCAAGTATTTTATGTTTAAACTATGGTTAGATTTAAATTTCGTTTGTCGTACCTGATATTCGTTTGTTTGGTTTTGGTATTCATTCGATGTAATACATTGAAGCCTCAAATGCCGGCAGAAAGCTACAGGAGTAGTATGCAAAAACCGCAGACTTCAATAATTAATCTTTATGCCGATGTCGAGGTCTTTAAACTTGAAAAACTTATTAATGAGCACATTGATAGTGTTTTGTATCAGGATACAAGCTTCACGGACAACGGGAATGATAACCTTAAGCTTAAAGCGTGGAAGGCTGGCGACGTAAAATTAAAATTTGAGGACAATGAGCTTGGGTGGGAGTTACCTGCACGCGTTGCTTTTCGTAAGGGATTGAAAGTTTTTGGGTATAACGTTCCCTATCTTGATTCGTGGGAATATACAGGACAGATCAAATTGCGCTATAAAACCAAATTAACAATTAACCGGGATTGGAGCATAAAAACAATCACGACACCCGATGGCTACATCTGGACTAAAAAACCAGCTGTTAAGATAGGCTCAGTCGATATTCCGGTTACACTTGTAGCAAACCTGCTCTTGCCTGGGTACCTTAAGACCTTTTCGCAACAGATTGATGAACTGAGTGCAACCAGTTTTGATTTTAGAGGTTATGCTGAAAAAGGGTGGAGTATGCTTTTTGATCCATTTAAGATTCCGGGTGATTACAATGCAAGTTTGACAATTACGCCCTATTCGGTCTCTATGATTCCAATTCAGGGAACGGCAGGGCACATCAGACTCGGAGCCGCAATCACTTCAGACGTCATGTGTTTACTTGACAATACACCTTCGTCAGGAAAGATCTCTGCACTTCCTTTTATTCAGCCGTTAAAATCACCAAGCGATACTTTTAAAATAAACCTCTTAACGGATATTCCATATTCAACAATAAACAGGATTGTCAAACAACAGGTGGGTGATTCGTTGTTTTCATTTGGAACAAGGAAGATTAAGTTTGAAACTTTCAGGGTTTATGGAACGAATGAGAAGATGGCTGTCGAGACTAAGGTATCGGGTAGTATCAACGGGACACTTTATCTCACAGGGATTCCATATTTTCATGCTGAGGATACAACGCTGCGTATTAAAGAGCTTAAATTCGATATCAAAACACGTAACCTGGCTATTCGGTCTTCAAAATGGATTTTTAGCGGTAAGGTTGAGCGAATGATTACCAAATCACTGGCAATACCGTTTAATAAAAATATTTCAGGAATAGAGCAGCAAATAACACATCTGGTCAGACATTACCCGCTTGGGTATGGATTCGAATTAAATGGTAAGCTCGTTCGTCTGTCAGTTTCGGAAATTTACCTTAGTCCGGAATCAGTAAAGGCTAATGTTGTTTTTTCTGGTAACCTTTCTATTGGTCTGGCAGGTAATGCTGCAATGACGTCACCCTGAATGTAATTTCATCATTTATTTGGACAGTCCCAACAATCGTTTGATCAGATTTGAAGGAATTGTTTACCAACATGAAATGTCACAGAACCAATCAACTATATCTCTAAGCTTTTATCGGAATTTTTAACTTTTGTCCCACGGTCAGGGATCTTGCATTTTTGATATTATTCAAAAGTTTGATTTCAGTATCGGACACTCCGGCAAACTGCTTGGCAATTGTATAAAGACTATCTCCTTGCCTAACAGTGTAATAGGTGTATTCCTCATTGATTGTGTTGGGTCCTGTGATAGATTCATCTGGTTTCAGGATAATTTCCTTCTCTTTTTTGGCTTTTGCCTTATCGGCTTTTGATTTTTTTGACTCAGATTTGGATGCCAGGGATTTGTCATCGACATAAATTGCGAGTTTTTGCCCTACCTTGATCCTGTTTCTCCTGATGTGATTCCACTCAGCCAGTAAGCTTGTGCTGATTTTATACTTATTGGCTACTGAACGTGGGTTATCCCCGGATTTTACAGTATAGTAAATCTTCTTTTTACCTTCTATATCGAAATACCCTCCGCGATCTCCCTTAATCGGAATAATCTGATTATTAGGGAAGTATTTATCCCTGTTAAATGCGAAGATCTGAGTCTGATTATCAATAAATGGAGATATCTTATCGATAGGCAATTTTAGGACAAAGTGTTTATCTGGTTTTGCCGGGATAATATCATGCTTATATTGCGGGTTCAGCTGTCTGATTTCAGTGACCGGGATATTTAAGACTCCGGCTATTTGTTCGAAATTCAGGTAGGATGTGACGACTAACGTGTCAGTGAGAATCTTAAAAGAAGGAAGTACCGGATAAAGATTGTGCTCCTTGGCATAGTTCATTACATAATTCGCAGCAATAAATACTGGGATATAGCCCCTGGTTTCGCGGGGAAGCTTGGCATATATTTCCCAGTAGCTTTGTTTTCCACCCGATCGCCGAACCGCTTTATTAATATTCCCCGGTCCGCAGTTATAGGCCGCAATAACCACATGCCAGTCACCATAAATAGCATAGAGATCCTTCAGATAGCGTGCTGCTGCATCAGTTGCCTTGATTGGGTCGTTACGTTCATCGATGTATGAATTTATTTCCAGTCCGTACATCTTTGCTGTTCCATGCATAAATTGCCAGAGACCCGAAGCACCGGCACGGGAAACAATCCGAGGGTTCAAAGCCGATTCAATGATTGGCAGGTATTTTAACTCTATTGGAAGATCATATTTAGCTAATGCTTCCTCGAAAAGAGGGAAGTAGTAATTCGTAAGTCCCATCATTATGGAAACCATACCTCGCCTCCTGTTCACGTAAAAATTGATAAATTTCTTTACCGCTTCATTGTAGGGGAGTGGAATGAATGAATCAAGGTTTTGAAGACGTTTTACATAAACAGAATCCGGTAAAGCAGCCTGAAGAGAATCGGCAGCAAAGGCTTTTTCGAGACTATCGACTGGAAATGCATTCTGCACATACCAGGTATGAACCATCGAATCAAGCCTGTCGGACATGATATTGTCAAAGTTATCGACTACCTGGGTCGAGTCAGGAAGTGTTACTTTTAAAGTGTCACCGGGAATAGTTTTTACAGTATCCCCATTTACAATGTGGGTAGAGGCGATGGAGGTTCTGACCCGGTTTGGATTAACAAAGGCCATCGAATTGATGTGTAATATCAGAAATACTAAAATAATCAATCCTAATTTGATAAGCTTCATGTGTCGTCTCTTCAGTTAAAAATGAATTGCAAGATTTAATCCCATTCCTAAATTCTGGTTTCCCAAATTAACAGGCATGGGTTCAATCCTCATGCTGATGTCATCACTGATGTCAAAATCAAAAAGATTTGCATCTACACTGGCATCAATTATACTTAGAACATGGAGAGCTGCAATACATATAATTGTCAGGTCCCTGTTTCGTCTGTAAAAATCTTTCCCGCTCTTTAGCTGCGTCGAAATATATTTATATGTTGACGGATTTTCAAGTCTGATCGATGGATTCTTAATCAGATTATCCAGAAAAAGTCGTTCTTCAGGATTTAACGTCGATGCACTTGTATTTTGGGAAACTATCATATACCCCTGATAATAATCTTTATAATAATTATTATTCCAACCCAGTACATAAATTAACCCTGCATATCCGCCATAAACAATTGGCAACTTCCAGTATTTTCTATTGTATATCTGACCTAACCCGGGGAAAAGCGCAGCATAAATCGAAGCTTTTTTTGGGGAACGTTGCTCCTTATGAACAGGGGCAGTTACCTTTAAACTATCATTCGAAATGATTATCTGCTGGGCTTTTACTTCCAGATTCGCGGTAAGTATAATAAAAAAAATCGAAAGTCCTGCAATAATTGTTCTCAACATTCCAATTTTAGCTGATTCCTACGAATTTAATTTATCAAATATTCCTATTATCCGCTCCAGATCTTTTGTATCGCCAAACGGAATTTCAATCTTTCCCTTTCCTGATTCGTTAATTTTAAACACCACACTTGTATCAAAATGTTTGGCAAGGTGATCTTTTAAAACACGATATTCATCGGGGAAAGGAGTATGTTTTTTAGGTTTGGGTGTTCCCTCATCTTCATCTGAGCTAATTTTTCTGACTATTTCCTCGGTTTTGCGGACAGAAAAATCATATTTGACTACCTGATGGTAAATCATAATCTGTGTTTCAGGCTCCTGGATATTTACCAGTGCCCGTGCATGACCCATAGTGATCTCCTGATCTCTTATGGCTTTTTGTATCGGCGCCGGAAGCCTGAGTAACCGCAGGTAATTGGATATTGTCGACCGTTTTTTCCCTACCTTATCACTAAGTGTTTCCTGAGTCAGGTTGCACTCATCGATTAACCTCTGGTAACTTAATGCAATTTCAATCGCATCAAGATCCTCACGTTGAATATTTTCAACGAGAGCCATCTCAAGCATTGTCTCATCTCCGGCTTCCCTGACAAAGGCTGGAATTGAGGTCAATCCTGCTATTTTTGAGGCTCTGAAACGACGTTCACCGGCAATAATCTGGTATTTATGATCACCAAGTTTTCTCAGGGTGACAGGCTGTATAATGCCAAGCTCTCTTATTGAATTTGCAAGATCAGTAAGTGCCTCTTCGTCAAAGTGAATCCGGGGTTGAAACGGATTTGCCTCAATCTCATTAATAGATATTTCGTTCGAAACCGGTTGACTTGCCGGCGTTTCACTTCCTTCAATTAATGCTCCCAAACCTCTGCCAAGAGCGTTTCGTTTAATCATGATTCGAAAATATTTTGTTACCTTTTATTGTTCTGCAATTTCAATCTGATCGATTTTTGTGAGGTTATTATTCTGCAATAATTCTCTGGCAAAAGTAAGATAGGCCTGTGCACCTTTCGAACTAACATCATACTCAATTACGGGAAGTCCGTAACTAGGAGCCTCAGAAAGCCTTATATTTCTGGTTATTACAGTTTCAAATACCATTTCCTGAAAATGTTTTTTCACCTCTTCATAAACCTGATTCGAAAGGTTTAATCTTGCATCAAACATGGTAAGTAAGAAACCTTCAATTTGTAGCTGAGGATTTAACCTGCTCTGAATTATTTTTATTGTATTCAATAATTTACCCAAACCCTCCAGTGCAAAATACTCACACTGAACAGGAATGATAACTGAATCTGCGGCAGTTAAGGCATTAACTGTAATCAGTCCCAGTGAAGGTGAACAATCAATCAGAATAAAATCGTAATCATCTGATACCTTATCAATAACCTGTTTAAGAACTCTTTCCCTGTTTGGGAGGTTAAGCATTTCAATCTCTGCACCAACCAAATCAATGTGAGAGGGCAGAAGGTCAAAATTTGTAGTTTTTGTGTTTAAAATAATACTTTTAGGATCGACATTGTCAACTACACATTCGTATATACTTGTTTTCACGTTACGAACGTCAAATCCAACACCCGATGTGGCATTGGCCTGAGGATCAGCATCTATGAGCAAAACACGATGTTCCAGTACAGCCAGACTGGCAGCAAGGTTAATCGCTGTGGTTGTTTTACCTACACCTCCTTTTTGGTTCGCAATTGCTATTACCTTTCCCATAATTTTTTAATTAAAAAGACCGCCTCAAAATTAACATTTTAACCCGAATTTGCCGACTATCCTTTTGAATTGAGCCTTTAAGGATGTTAATAAAGTGAAATTATTAACAATATTTCAAAAAAATATTTTTTAAACCGATGAAAATTAAACTATTACAAGTTCTTTTGGCTTCGGCTTCAGTTGATATTTTTTCCGGGATGAATACTAAAAAGGATCGACATCGACAGCTATTTGTATTGTTTTATTCCCTTCACGTATCCTTACCAGATCGATGATTTCCTGCATTTGCCTTTTGGCGTTAACAACGGATATTTCACGCTCGATTTTAATCCATATTTGTTTTATATAAAGCGTTTTTATACGGTTAATAAATGGGTACTCCGGCCCAAGAATTCTCGCGCCGAACCGTTCACGCAGTTTAATTGAAAGCTCCAGGGCTATCCTGTCGAGCTCTCTTAAATCACGGTGTTTGAGAGTTAGGCCAATCATTCTGTAAAAAGGAGGGTATTTAAAGTGCTTTCGTTCTGCAATCTGACCCTTGTACATCGACTCATAGTCATTGGCAGCCACATTTTTTATAATCGGATGTTCTGGTTCCGATGTCTGAATAATTACTTTTCCCCTCTTGTTTTTTCTTCCTGATCGTCCTCCAACCTGTGCCATCAGCTGATAACTACGTTCATAAGCCCTGAAATCAGGTTGGTTCAAAAGATTGTCGGCGTTCAATATCCCTACAATGCTCACATTCTCAAAATCAAGCCCCTTTGTAACCATTTGAGTACCAATTAAAATATCGATCTCTCTTTCTTCAAACCGACGAATTATCCTCTCAAAACCCTGCTTTGCACGGGTCGTATCCAAATCCATCCTTTCTATTTTGGCATCCGGAAAGATGACCCGAAGATCTTCTTCTACTTTTTCTGTTCCGAAACCTTTGTTATTTAATTCTTTACTTCCACAACTTTTACAAGATCCAGGATGGCCGGTAGAGAAACCACAATAGTGACATACCAGGGAATTGTTATGTTTGTGGTAGGTCAAACTAACGTCGCAGTGATTACATTTTGGAATCCATGCGCACATCTTACATTCTACAAAAGGCGAAAATCCTCTTCTGTTTTGAAAGAGAATGATCTGTTCCTTACGTCCAAGAGCACCGGTGATTTCGTTAAATAACAATGGGGTCAGATGTGAATTCATCTGGCGTCTTTTGTAAGCATCCTTAAAATCAGCGGTTAATATCTCAGGCATCTCAATTTGCTGATGACGTTCGGTTAAGGACACCAAACCAAATTTCCCGGAATTTGCATTATAAAATGTCTCTACTGAAGGAGTTGCCGTACCTAACAATACCGGTGCCTTTTGTAAATGCCCGAGTATTACCGCGGAATCCCTTGCATGATAACGAGGTGCCGGATCGTATTGCTTAAAACTGTTTTCATGCTCTTCATCAACAATTATCAGCCCGAGGTCTTTAAATGGGAGAAACAGCGCTGAGCGTGTCCCTACAATCAATTGGTAATCAGATTTAGTTTGATTTTTGTCAGTTTGATTCTCGTAGTTCAGGACTTTATTCCAGATCTCAACCCTTTCCGAATCATTGAATTTGGAATGATAAATTCCTGCCTTATCGCCAAAAACACGGGTTAAACGACCTATAATCTGCGTCGTAAGTCCAATTTCGGGAAGCAGATAGAGAACCTGCTTCCCCTTGTCAAGACATTCCCGTATCAATTTGATATAAATCTCTGTCTTTCCACTGGAAGTAACTCCGTGTAATAGAGTTACAGGTTTTAGCTTAAAAGATTCTTTAACCTGTGACCAGGCCTCTGATTGCGCAACACTTAGAACAGATTCTTCCCTGATCTCTCCACTATATCCCGTCAGCCGGTCGATTTTTTTTTCAACAATAACCAGAAACTTCTTTTTTACCAATCCGTTTAAGACTGTAAGGTTTATTCCTGTTGATTGAAGTAGCTCCTTTCTTGTTATCCTTCCCTCAAATTCGGTCTCAGACCTACCCCTAAGTTCAAGAAATCCAATTAAAAGCTTTTGCTGAAGAGGAACTTTTCGCAGCGAGTCAAGTGCCAGATTAATAGCTCTCTCATTAATAAGACGGTCAGACAATTCGACGCATGCAGCTGTTTTGTGACGATAACTCTCCTTCATCTCTTCCTCAATCGAAACCGCACCCTTATTCAATAAGTCCTTGATTACAGCAATGGAGCTTTTTTTAAGTACAGAATTGTTTAATTCAGCAATTGAGAGACTATGCTTTTCGCGTATTACCCCAAATAAAAGTTGTTCTCTGGGGGTAAGCCTGTTCTCGTTATTTTCCAGAAAATCGCTGTTGAAATTGATACGTGTCTCACTCTCCAGTTTCAAACCCGATGGTAAAGCGGCTTTCAGGACCTCCCCGATCGTACAATGGTAATATCCTGCAACCCATTCCCACAAGTTAAAACTGTTAAGATGAATAATTGGATTCGTATCGATTAAATATTCTATCGGTTTAGTATTGTATTCAGAAGGTTTATTTTCATGAACCTCACGAACCAATGCCGAATAAAATTTCTTGACGCCAAATTGAACAATCACCCTCATTCCCGGAAGTACCTGATTTAAAAGCTCGTCAGGTATTGAATATGTAAAATAGCCCGGAAGTGGAAGGGGCAGAATTACGTCAGCATATTGCACGGATATGGGTTGCATAGACAAATTTAAAGTCATGCAAATCTAAGCACTTTAAGCGCAGGATTTGTTGACAAACCTGATAAATCAGACCGGATCCGGTATAATATCTGTATTTATAAATCGTTTTTGACTAAGTTTAAAGACCCAGTGAGATTGATGCTGTTGAGCCCCAGGTGACTTCACTACCAGGGTCCTTTGGCGAAGAATTCCAAAAACATTCTCTTACAGTCAACTTCTTTGACTGCGGATCGATACTAATTAGCTGGAAAGATAATTTTGTTTCATCCTTTGCCGAAATAATTCCCTTCATTGGAGAATCGACCTGAAATGTCTTTAGCGAAATGTCATTGTCAGGGCCGTTATAATCGTACATTTTATTTTGGTGGTCATTTCCGTTAAAATATCCTTTGATATTTGGATGCTTCTTTAAAAACGCTACAAACTCCCTTTGTTCGACTTTGCTGGGATCAGAGATTTTAGTTCCGTCTTTAAAAACCTCAGGTAGCAGATTCTCAAAGTTATCCTTGTTATTTATTGTGTGTGAACCATTTGGATTAGTGAAATGTTTGGATTCAACATTTGGCTGATCATGGGCAAAGAGCAGAACAGGTGTTTTACGATTTACACTCTTTAAATCCTTTTCTATCCAGATACGTTCACAGGAATCGGCCCACATAGTGATAAATACGAAATGAATTTTTCCTATGTTTCTGGAATAATGTACCTTATCAGATTCATAATTAAAATTGGCATTAGTCCTTGGGTTTGAAGGAAACATGTAATTATAGATTCCTACCATAGCAGTATTGTCTGTAAGAGGACTCATTTTTTTGCAGTATC
>CAINLJ010000161.1 GCA_903850335.1 uncultured Bacteroidia bacterium
AATAAATCCGCAGTTAAAAACAAAAAAATCAGATCGCATCATTTCGACTCCGCTCCTTCATAATCCTTACTCTGACATCCTCAATGACCTTCATATTTTGATTTTCTTTCTGTAAAATCACCCAGTTGAAGTTGTTCTGTCATTAATTTAAAGTCGGGAAAGTGATTTGGTTTGATCGGTTATAAAGGACTCTGAAGGAGTTCAATCTGATTAACCCCTGGTGCAGTGAAACGGAACCGGGGGTAGTGATGCGATTATGTTATCAGCCCCGGCAGCGGGTTGAACCAGATCCTGGAGAATCCGAAAACCCCTACTTACCCTATTTATTAACCATCCATCCATGATAATTTATCGATACGGTTATCCATTCCGTCCGACTGGTGGGTTTGTGCTTTTGCCACCCTTTGCCTGCGGACGGTTTACACGCGTATCCGGTCTATCCCCGGGTTACGGGAAGACCCTCACCCGGGGTTATCCGTCAGACGGATTGCCCTTACGGGGCTTTTTTAGTAGATATATTAATTATACTGGTTTGCTGGGAGATGCAGGTTCGGATCACACAATTTTATTCTCCTGATAAAAGTCACGTCAAAATCCACTTTTATATGGTTGAAGTCACGAATTTAGACTCCGTCTTTACGTTCTTTTCTGAGAAGTCTCAATTAAATGTCTTGTAATTTTTAACTTTGTAGTATCGTACAATTTAAATTTCGCAACAATGAGGAATTTCACCGGCTATATTGTTTGTTTATTTTTCCTTGCATTTTGCTCCTTCGGATGTTCAAAGACCTCCGCTGTAACACCTCCGGTTACTAATGGCAGCGACACAAGCTTTGTCCGGGGTGCCGACATTGGATGGCTACCGCAGATGGAGGCCACAGGATATAAATTTTATAACAATAATGGCGTTGAACAGGATTGTTTTCAGATTCTGAAGGATCATGGAATCAATGCTGTGAGACTTAGAACATGGGTTAATCCTTCGGATGACAGGGCGAGCGGACATTGCAGTAAAGCAGAGACAGTCTCGATGGCTGTTCGCGCAAAAAAAATGGGAATGAAGGTGATGATAGATTTTCATTACAGCGACTCGTGGGCCGATCCCGCACAACAACGAAAATCTGCTGCTTGGGTGGGTCATGATTTTCCACAACTTCTAACTGATGTTTATAATTATACGACTGATGTTATGTTGGCCTTGAAGAATGCCGGAATCACCCCTCAGTGGGTGCAGGTAGGAAATGAGATTACGAATGGAATGATTTATCCCGAGGGTAGCGTCAATAACTGGCAACAGCTGATTCAACTTGCCAACAAGGGCTATGAGGCTGTAAAAGATGTCAACCAGTCCTCAAAAGTTATTCTTCATATCGATCAGGGAAATAATATAGGCAGGAGTAAATGGTGGTTCGATAATGCCACTGCAAATGGGGCCAGATACGACATAATCGGACTTTCCTATTATCCCTACTGGTTGGATGGACACCCTGATTTTTCACTTTCAATCGATGACCTTGCCAATAACCTTGTGAACCTGGCATCGGGATATGGCAAGGAGGTGATGGTTGTGGAAGTTGGAGGAGAGGATTCAAAACCTCAAAATACTTACGACATGCTGGTTGCTGTTCAAAATAAGGTCAAAGCCGTTCCGAATAAGAAAGGACTTGGCGTCTTTTATTGGGAACCCGAGGGTGCCAAAAGCTGGAGCGGCTATTCCTTAAGTGCCTGGGGTGATGACGGCCGGCCTACAAAAGCACTCGATGCATTCAAAAATTAAAGGATAGATAAATGGTTAAGGATTACCCTGGTCATACCAACAATTCGTTGATCCTTTGATTTTTGTTTAACCATAAAATATATTTTTTAGGGCAAACAAGAAATTGTATACAATCGTTTACTTTTTTATAGATTTGATTTGTAAGCTTTTAAACAGGAAGCCTGATTGTACGACCGGGAACCTTCAATCGTACAAACAGGCTTCAAAATATTAGATTAAAACTAAAGTGGTTGTATATCAAGATTTTTCCAAAGTACTTTTATGCCTCCACCATCGTGAATCTGAAGTGCAATCCGTCCGTTACCTCTAGCGATGAGAGAATCAGACAGGTGAGTCATCTGCTGACCATTTAGCCAGGTTGTAACTTCAGGACCAACTACCTTTATACGCATTGTATTCCATTCACCCATCTTAAGAATATTCTCTTTCTCATCCGGAATCTGATACAACCAGCCACGACCATAAGATTCATAAATACCGCCCGTATCCTTACCGGGAGGTGCAATCTCACACTGCCAGCCAGCAATAGTTGTTCCTGCGCAGGTTGAACGGAAGAAGATGCCACTATTCCCATTTGTGATTTGTTTAAAGTCGGCAGTTAGTTCAAAATCTTTATAATATTTTTGAGTTGCCAGATAACCATACCCCTTATCCGGTCCGCTTTCGCAGATGAGCAGACTATCCGCAACATACCATTTTTCGGTGCCATAAGCAATCCAGTTTGAAAGGTCCCTGCCGTTAAATAACTTCTCCGCTGCCTTTGGCCTCTTCGGAAGTTCCTTAATCTTCATGTTCCTGTACCAAACTTTACTTCCATGGTCCTGGAGCGCAATGTATCCGTTTTCTGAAAGTCCGTATTCAGGCATACCTGCCCATTTGCCACTGTTTTTTAAACGGAACCAGTCAGGAGTCCAGGCTTCGAAATCAACAATCTTTGCTCCGTTTAGCCAATGTTCTACATGACCATTATCAAATATAATTTTAGAAGAATTCCATTCACCCACCGGGCTTAGTTTTTTTACAGACTTATCTGCTACATGCATGGCATAATCGGCGCCGGTCAATTGCCAGTCTTCAACTTTCTGCGGAAAGGTTACATCATCGAGGACCTGATATTCGGGTCCGGTAACATACGGAGTCCTGAATTTCTTCCCATCAAGTACATGATACAAAACACCGCTGTTTCCCTCTTTGGCAATTTTCCATTCGAAGTTCAGTTCGAAATTGTCGTATTGTTTAATGGTCTGAATATAACCCGTTGAATCACTTCCTGTGCCGCTTGCCTCGAGACAACCATTCTCAGCAGACCATTTCGGCGATCCGGGGTCATTATAGTTTTTCCATCCTGTTAGAGATTGTCCATCAAATAATAATTTCCAACCCTCTGATTTTTCCTTCTCCGTCAGGATATTTTGCTTCTCTGCACAACTGAATGTTAATGCAGCAAAAAGTAAGATAACCGCTAATCTTAATGTGTGTTTTTTCATTTTCTGTTTTTATTGATGTATTTATGTTGATTTATAACCATTAGAGAATTACCTCTGTCCATTGCTCGTTAAGGGCAGATTTTTCAAGCGCTTCGAGAATTGCAACTTCGGTAAGCATACTTTGATGGCTTCGTGGTTCTATGCGAGTTCTGAACATTGCAACTATATCTGAATAAATCTTAACCGGATCGGTTTCAGGGATACGCGATTTCAATTCGACTAGTCCTTTTTTCGTTTCTACAAATGTTTCCCAACCATAAGCAAGATTTTTAAAGACCAGGGTAGCATAAAGACCGCTTTTAAATACAAGAGCTGCACTTCCCTTCTTCCCAATTCGTGTAATTTTTACTCGCTGAACATCTTCTCCAAACATAAACATCAGTGGCTGAAGGATATGAACTCCATAGAAAAACACACCCCCGTATTCCGAATCAAGGTCAACGGGTCCATAGCGCACTATATGGTTTATTTCGCCTATAGACTCGAGTTGCTGTTTGATATCATAGGTGCATACACTTTGTGCGATGGAGCTGAATGAGGTAACCGGTGTACCAGTCTTCCTGGCCATTTCCAAAAATGCCTTACCCTCTTCTACCCTGTAACAGAATGGCTTATCTATGAATGTTGGAATTCCGGCTTTTACAAATGGCATTGCGGCTTCGAGGTGGAATTTGGCATGACGGTGGTCCACGATCAGCGCATCAATCTTACCAAGCATCTCTTGCTGATCTTTCACAATTGCCTGTATTTTTCCTGCATCAGCAGTCTTTCGCGCAAATTCATCTGTCTCGCCCCAAAGATGGGTTACTTCAACTCCCGGAAATTTTTTATCTACATTAAACATCTTGCCGAAGTTTGCCGAATGTGAGTTCTCGGCGCCAATGATTCCGACTCTGACGCGTTTTTCCTGATCATCCGGATCTCCTGTCATTCCCAATACTATTGAAGATGCCGATAGAGATACAGCAGTTACTGCCGCTCCGGTACCAAATGATTTAATAAAAGTTCGTCTTGTCCCCATGTTATTCAATTGTTTTTAATGTTGAATGCTTTCAAATCACAAAAGTGGCTTAAGTTACCAAATATTTATCACGAAGAAAATTATTCCCCTTACTTCCCCTTCTATTTGAATGGGTTGCCTATTTTAATCAGGTCTGCCTGTGTCTTTCCATTTTCTGTTATGCGTCCTAAAGTGTAAACTGTGCCATCCAAACCTACAGAAATCGAATTTACGTAGAGAGGTCGTTGTCCGTCGCCGAAGAATACAGGACCATGGTCAGAGTATTTATTCTAAGCAATATCATAGGTGATCAGATGCAGATTCTCCAGTCCCTTGGCCTCACCCATTGAAGTTGAACTTTTTCCTGTGATTCTTTTCCCATCTTTGTAAATCGGGCCACCAGTAAGGTAATAAAGTGTATGCCGGTCAGGACCAAGGGTAAAGCCTGGATAGCCATAGCTAAACTGGTCAAACATGCCACTACGCTGCGAAACCTTCGACATTAGTCTGTCGAGAACTTCAATCTTTGGTATTGCCGGATCAAAACTAAACAGGTACCCGGAGTTTCCATGAACACCATAAAATTTTTTCTCCTGCTGACACCAGACCACCTGACGCCAGTTACACCCCATACTGCCCGAGGATGAAGGGTCGTAATGACCGAAATAATCTTTTCTCATATCTTCACCTTCTACAACTTCAATTTTATCTTGCCCAAACCTGGAACTAAGTATTGTCCCCTCCGGGTTTGTCATAAACACAGAGCCATCTTCAGGATTGATTGCCAATGAACGGCAGATTACCCGAAATGCAGCCCCTTTACCCGATTCGCCTTCACCCATAGCAGGACCAAGATCCCTGAATTCTTTTTTGGCAAGGTCATACCTGAAAAAGTAACCTGTTGGCCAGGTAAGCCCATAGATAACTCCTCTCCTTGTATCCATATTCATTGTCAGAATACCATCAATAATACTGTAATAACCAATATGCGTCGCGAAATATAACTTTCCAGCAGATTCCACAAATTTTACATGGCTTTTCCCCTGAACAATTGCCTTGAGACCCTTTTCTCCGCATATCTCAGTCAGATCGCCCAGGTGCTGAACCGCGTCAGTTTTGGGATCAAGAGAGTAGATTTGACCGCCTGTATCGATTGACTGTGAGCAGAGTACATAATAGATTTTTCCGTCAGAGGCGGATGATATGCCATTGTATGTATCATGTGCCAGTGCGAACCCTGAATTGTAAGTCTTTGCAATTCGGGGACTTGTGGAGTATGGTTTTGATTGTGATAAATTTGCATTCCTGGGGTTTTGGCCACAGCTAAGTACTAATAGAAAGATCAATGCCTTAAGAATTACAGACCCTGAAATTCTCATTGTTCGCTAATTAAATGGATTAAATTTCTCACCCTTATATTTGCCAAATCTTGTAATTAAAACTTTAATCAATGCTTTTGAGTAATTTCCGGATGGCTGTCATGACTACAATTTCGGCATCTGCAGTAACTCCTGAGGCGACTCCAGGTTCGTAACCACCTTCATGATAGGCCACAGCTGTGCATATATAACCCGGCGCATAATCGCCATAGGCTGCCATGGCGACAAATAAATCGGGACGGATCGACTTTGCTGCCAGCTGATATTCTACAAAAAGTTCTCCTGGAGCGAACAGGACACGCGACCTGCCTATACGAAGACACCTGATGTCAAGTTGCTTTCCTTTCTGAGACCTCTGTGCAAAGACAAGTTTAGACAAGTTATTGCTTAAGAATATCGAATCCTTTGTCGCCATCCAGGTCTTCATCTCCTCCTGAATTGAGGGTAATGGAAGCGACAGTGGTTCAACCCGCCAGCCAATCTCTTCGGCAGAAATGGGTTCCCTTTTGGTTGATTCCCATGCACGTTTCATACTATCGGCAAGTCGTTCAGCAAGGATTCCCCTTTTTACAGCTGTTCCGTCATTATATTTCCCTGCAGTTATATTTCCACCAGCGCCGTTAAAATGGATATGAAGTGCTTCCGGAACAGCCAGTTGCCTCATAAAGCGCGCCACACCGGGGAAATCGGGGTTGGCTATTCCTGTGCGATAATAACTCTGTGGATGCACAGCGTAAAAACTTAGAACAGCAAGGGGTTTGTCGCCATTCCAAAAACTTATCAGCGACACCATAGGATCAATCAGACCCTCAGGTTCAGCAATTAAGGCGGAATCCTTGCAACTCGAATACCTTGTCGCCTTTAACAATCCGTCATTACCAATTATACGCCTGTTAGATGCCACTTTGTAAACCTCTGCCTCTCCTAATCCCAGGTGTGTGATCGTTTGTGTGTTTTCAAGAGATTTTTTTACAGCTTTTTTTAGCCGTATAATCATATCACGTTCGAATGTGCCTTCAAAACACATTGGATTTCGCCCTAGATCTTTAAGTAGTTTTTCGGCTCCAAAATCACATGTTGGTGCATCATGCTGATGAACTGTATGAAGGGCAACCCTGGCAGGAACTGTTCCAGCAGCTTCTGCCAGTGCCTGTCTGAATTCATCCTGTCCTTCGTTTGCAATACCAATCCAGTCAACTGCGCATAGAACTATAGGTTGCCCGGAACCCAGGATTACTAATCCCTTTGCTCGCAGACCCAGATCCCAATTGTTAATCTCTTGATTATATGTTAACTGACTACCTACAGGAGGCGTTGCATCCACATCAAAAGTTGCCATCCTGATTCCGGTTTTAAGTGAGTCAGATGGAACTCCAATGACCGAACTTACTGATAACAGAAGAACCAAAACGACCAATAATGGAACTGCCAGGTTCGGATAAATGGTTTTTTGAATCATAATAGCTTATCACTGTTTGCGTGAACCTTCATGATCGCGTTAATAATGTCATCCATATCAGACTGTGTTCCGAGTAAGGGTCCCGAGGCCCAAAGCAGGACCATATCAGCACAAACCTGATCACATTTTGGAATATTCGCTTTCAAATGTCGGAACAGTGCCGGAAGGTGATTGAATTCTGCACCATATTCCACTTCGGGTGGTCTTTACGATTGCCTCCACCATCTTTTCATCCACGTATGGCCAGGCCGGCCAGACCTTGTTTTTAACTGCAGGATCGCCGCCAAGTAAAGCCAGCTTTCCCGAATTGTTCACCGAATGAGTGATACTCCCCAGGGAAGGAATAGTTGTCGTGGCCATGGCTGCCATAGAACCGGCTGCAATAAACTGTCGCCTTGTAAAGTTATTTTTCCCCATTTTCTAAAATTTATATTCTGAGAATAATTAATATTTCTAAGAAAAAGGTTGGTCAGCAGGTTCAGGAGTACTCGGTAAATGTGATGGTTAAAAATACTTTTATTTTAGTTATTCGACAAATTATGGATCATTAGTTTGACCTATAATCTGTTATTTGGAAATTAGGGGAGACTATTCCAACAGTTTAATCTCCTCACCAAAATCGAACTGGAGATCTTCGTGCAACATACTAACAGTTTTTTTAATCCGCTGTAATTGTCTCTGGTAGATATTTTTGATTGTGATGTTTCCACGGAATGGCACCTCCTTCCTGAATTTCTTGCAGAAATAGATCAGCAATTCCACTTCAGTTCTTTTTTGACCCGAATAACGGATTCTTTGGTTTGCGAACGCGAGTGTTTTTCGGATCCCTTTTTTCGTAAGATAGGGCGTTGATCTGCTGATCTCATTAAAGAAACCATCCATCTCTGCTTTAACCTTCCTGATATATTCCGGCTCATCATCCGATTCAAATAGCAGGTATGAAAGCAATTCCTTATTCTCCTTCTTGAATCTGGCAAGTCTAATACATAATTCAGGCAGCTCTCCTGACGGGATATTGTTGATTGCACGTCTTAATTCAGGTAATGAGGCTGTAGTCATCGTTTATGATTAATTTTCCGAAGCGGCACAAGTAAATATTCGAGACCGTTAAGTTCATATTTCCAAATATAGTTTATAAATCATTCTTAGAATAAAATTTCTTTCATAAATACCAAAATAACTTTTTGAACAGATTACCTTTACTCCGGTTTAAAAGGGCAATTAAATCCGATCATTATCCTTTATTAACCTTAATAAAATTATAAATCTCAAAATAGAAATAATATGAAAATACCGGATTTATCAACAGACTATTTAGGGCTTCAACTTAAGAATCCGATTATCGTCGGAAGTAGTGGCCTTACCGATTCTGTTGAAAAGATTATCAAACTCGAAAAGATGGGGGCCGCAGCTGTGGTGCTAAAATCTTTATTCGAAGAAGAGATTATACTTGAAATGGATGAGAAGATACATTCCATGACTAACCGACATTTTGTTTTCCCTGAGTCGATGGATTATATGGAAGCCGTTGATGAACCCAATATTCTTGCAGATTACCTTGAACTTATAACTGAATGCAAGAAGGCAGTTGAGATTCCTGTGATCGCCAGCATAAATTGTGTGAGTTCACAGAAATGGACGTTTTTCGCGAGGGAAATTGAAAAGGCAGGTGCCGATGCACTTGAATTGAACCTTTTTTTCCTCCCTTCAGATAATCAGCGTGGTGAAAAAGAGGTCATTGATGCAACACTTGAGATCATTTCAAAGGTTAAACTCACAGTCCGGATTCCTATTGCGCTTAAAATTAGTGCGTTCCAGACAAACCTTATCAAATATTGTGAATACATCGATCAGTCCGGCGTTGAAGGATTAGTGCTCTTCAACCGTTCGTGGTTACCGGATATCGATATTAACCAGCTTGTTATCTCCTCCGGATTTGTGTTAAGCTCCCCGGCTGCACTGGGAAATACACTGCGATGGGTCTCCATGTTGTCCGGACGAATGAATTGTAACGTTGCTGCTTCAACAGGTGTGCATGACGGCGCCGGACTAATTAAGCAAATTCTGGCCGGGGCTCATGTTTGTCAGATTGTGTCAACACTATATGTGAATGACCTGGTCCAGATCCAAAAAATGATTGAAGAACTTACAAGGTGGATGACTACCCATGAATTTGGCAGTATTTCGGAATTCAGGGGACGGTTAAGCCAATCGAATAGTGGCAATCCTGCTGCTTGGGAACGGGTTCAGTTTATGAAACACTTCCGGAATTTCGTTTAAACCCTAAAACAGTAACCGGATTTATTAATATCCGGTTACTGTTTTATTGAGCAAGAAAGAGATAGGTTATTGTCCCTTTTTGCCGTTCGGGGGCCTTTGGATCGTCATTAAATACTGTTTTCTCGGCTGCCTGTTTCGCGTAGGCAAAGGTAGTCAGATCAGCTATGGCAGGATTAGGACGCGGTTCAGCCTTCAAAACAACACCATCCCGGCCAACGAGGATATCCACAATTACCTCACCTCCGCCTTCAGCAAGATAGACAGGAATAGGTAATACCGAATGATATCTGTTTTCGAGTGAATAGTGTATGTTTGATTTCCCCTTAAAATTTGACTGTTTAACCTCTTCACGGGTTTTCCCTTCTGCATGATCTGCAGGCATCTTTATGTCGCCAATCTCCGGAATCTTTCGGGCAAGGTTTTGATTGACATCTCTCACAAGTTTTTTTGCCGCTTCAATATCATTCTTATAGGCCTTATCGAAAAACGGGTCGCGCGATGAGGAAGCTGCGTCATCCTTTCCCTTCGCCGCATCATTTACAGCACGGTTGGATGCCAGCTGTGCAGAACCCTGTTTCATCTGCTGAGCCACAGACTGTTGTGTTTGCGGTATTTTATCTTTCTCAGGTTCCGGAATTTTTACATCTATCAGACTTAAGTCCAGAACAATCGAATCTCTTTTTGCTGTTTCTCCTACATGAAGTTGCAAAAGAATAAGAACTAGTAATATAAGGATATGAAAAACCAGCGTGGTCATTACCCCGTAGATATTGTGCCTGTATATTTCTTTAACTTTTCCCATTTACTGCGGGCAAAAATAAACAATTTATATTGCTGACTTTACTTCTTTTTGAACAAACTTTGACAAGCGTTTCCCAATCGTTGTAAACTGAATTACCTTTGAGGCCTTATCAGAAATTTTAACAGTGAGAGTTTGTATCGCTGAAAAGCCAAGTGTTGCCAGGGAGATTGCCTCTATTATTGGAGCAAATAGGCGTATGGATGGTTATTATGAAGGAAATGGCTTTCAGGTTACCTGGACTTTTGGCCATCTCTGTACTTTAAAGGAGCCTCACGACTATACAGACAAATGGAAACCCTGGGATTTGAGAACACTACCAATGCTGCCTGAGCGTTTTGGAATAAAACTTATTAATGATAATGGTGTCAAAAAGCAATTTGGGATCATTGAGAAGCTGGTCAATAATGCAGATCAGGTAATTAATTGTGGTGATGCAGGTCAGGAAGGTGAACTTATCCAGCGATGGGTGTTATCCAAGGCAGGCAATCATAAGCCATTAAAACGACTTTGGATCTCATCCCTCACCGAAGAAGCAATCAAAGAAGGGTTTGAACATTTGCATGATGGCCATGAGTTTGATAATCTTTATGCTGCCGGAAGCGCACGCGCAATTGGCGACTGGCTTCTCGGCATGAATGCAACCAGACTTTATACGTTGAAATATGGTCAAAACAGGCAGGTCCTGTCCATAGGGCGCGTCCAGACCCCAACGCTTTCACTCATCGTAAAACGCCAGCTAGAGATTGATAATTTTAAACCCGAACCGTATTGGGAACTTAAGACTAAATACAGAGAGGTGATCTTTTCCGCTACATCAGGTCGTTTTGCTACCGCTGAAGAGGCTGCTTTAAAGCTGGTGGATATCACCGGACATGACTTTTATATCGTTTCCTACGAGAAAAAATCAGGCGTTGAGGCTCCATTACGACTCTTTGACCTCACCTCTCTGCAGGTTGATTGTAATCGTAAATATGGTTTTACGGCTGAAGAGACTTTAAAACATATTCAAAGTTTATACGAGAAGAAGCTTACAACCTATCCCCGTGTTGATACGACCTACCTTTCTGAGGATCTTTATCCTAAAGTGCCGGGGATACTTTCACGACTGACACCCTACAAGGAGTTTACGGCTCCGTTGATTGCCTCAGGAATTAAAAAGACACCTAAGATCTTTGATGATAAAAAGATTACGGATCATCATGCCATTATCCCGACGGGCGTTTTCTCAAATTCCCTTACTCCTGATGAACGCAAGGTTTATGATATGGTGACCCTTAGGTTTATAAGTGTTTTCTATCCGGATTGTAAGGTCTCTAATGTTACGGTTATTGGTGAAGTGAATCAAGTTGAATTTAAAGTTACAGGAAAGCAGATTTTAGAACCGGGGTGGAGGATTGTCTATCAGGACGATACTGGAAAACCTTCTGCAGACGAAAACATACTACCTTTATTTGTAAAAGGTGAACATGGTCCGCACGAACCTGAACTGGCGGAAAAGATGACACAGCCTCCCAAACATTATACCGAGGCAACTTTGCTGAGGGCCATGGAAACAGCTGGTAAGAATGTTGATGATGATGAACTTCGTGATCTGCTTAAACAGAACGGGATCGGACGTCCTTCCACACGGGCGAATATTATTGAGACTCTGTTCAGGAGAAAATATATCTATCGCGACAAGAAAAAAATCGTGGCTAATCCAACCGGTATTGAGTTGATTCAGATCATCGAAAATGAATTGCTCAAATCGGCTGAGCTGACCGGGATCTGGGAAAAGAAGCTCCGGCAGATCGAAGAAGGAAAATATGAGATCTCTGCTTTTATGACTGAGCTGAAGGATATGGTGATCGAAATAGTGAGTCAGGTAAAACAATCGTCCGGTAAGACAATAACAGTTTCATCCCGCGAAGAGAAAACATTGGATAAGGTCGTCACCAAGCCTGAAAGGAAGGTTAAACAGCCGGTTCCGGTAGCTGTGGATGCTTTAAAATGTCCAAGGTGCCAAAAGGGGGAGGTCGTGAAGGGAAATAATGCGTGGGGCTGTAATGCCTATCGTGAAGGGTGCAATTTCAGGTTACCCTTTGAATATTCAGGGAAAAAAATCAGCGATTCGAACATAAAGGCCTTATGTAAGAAGGGGAGGAGCGGTGAGGTTAAATCCTCAGAAGCCGGAGGACTGACTCTGGTTGGAGCTTTACTGCTCACGAAAGATTTTAATCTGATATTCGAGGCCGCATCACCCAAAGAATTACGCTGCCCGAAATGCAGGAAGGAGTTAATAATCAAAGGGAAGACAGCATGGGGTTGTGCAGGGTTCCGAAACGGATGTATGCTTAGGATCCCGTTTGTCTTTATGGGTAAGACTTTGTCTGATAGTCAGATGGAACAATTGGTCTTGAAAGGTAAAACAGGGAAGATCACAGGCTTTACCGGTGTCGATGGGATAAAACGGGACGGCAAACTTCGCTTTGAGAGAGATTTTGCTGTCAATCTGGAGTAAAATTTGCTGCAGGTACGTTGTATTAGTAAAAAACAGTTGTGATTCTAAACTTTTGGATGGATAAGATGTTTAGAAAATAAGATAAATATAAATGATATGAAATTTTCACTGAACAGCAAGGATAATGTAGGTTACAGCAAAGTTGAAGTTTACAATGAAACGAATGTGCTCAAGATGGCAGAGCACTACCGCCAGATACTGAAGTTATTGGGCGAGGATGCAGACCGGGAGGGTTTGCTGCAATCACCTGTACGTATTGCCAAGTCGATGCAATTTTTGACCCAGGGATACAACATGGATCCCGACGAGATACTTAAATCAGCCCTGTTCAAGGAAGATTATCGCCAGATGGTCATTGTGAAGGATATTGAGATTTACTCGCTTTGTGAGCACCACATGCTGCCTTTTGTTGGAAAGGCCTATGTTGCATATATCCCTAATGGGTACATTACAGGCTTAAGCAAGATCGCCCGTGTTGTTGAGGCATATTCGCGCAGGCTGCAGGTACAGGAAAGGCTCACTACGCAGATAAAGGAGTGCATTCAAAATGCACTAAACCCTTTAGGAGTGGCAGTTGTTATCGAGGCCAAACATATGTGCATGAGCATGCGGGGAATAGAGAAACAAAACTCGGTGACTACAACTTCCGATTTTACGGGTGCCTTTCAGAAAGAGGCTACTCGTCAGGAATTTATCAAGTTGATATCATCTAATCTGTCCTGATTTCAGATTTCGGCAAATTTTGTAGCTTTGCAATCAAATTTTTAGAACATAAAATTATGAATGCATATGTATTTCCGGGGCAGGGAGCTCAGTTTGTAGGAATGGGTAAAGATCTGTATGATCAATCGGCTGAAGCACGGGATTTGTTTGAAAAAGCCAATGAAATTCTGGGGTTCCGAATCACGGATCTGATGTTTAGTGGTACTGACGAAGATTTAAGACAGACGAAGGTTACCCAGCCTGCTATATTTCTTCATTCTGTCCTTTTGGCTAAAACACTTGGTGAAGGTTTTAAACCGGACATGGTTGCCGGTCATTCGCTGGGTGAATTTTCAGCTCTTGTAGCAAGTGGTGCACTGTCTTTTGAGGATGGTCTGAAACTTGTTTCAAAGCGTGCCCTTGCAATGCAAAAGGCCTGTGAGGCAGAACCATCAACTATGGCAGCAATTGTTGGTCTCGAAGATGAAATTGTTGAGAGAATATGCAGTGAGATCGGTGAGGTTGTGGTTCCGGCAAATTACAACTGTCCGGGTCAGCTTGTGATCTCCGGTTCTTTCAAGGGTATCGATTTGGCTTGCGAAAAACTCACGGCTGCTGGTGCGAAACGTGCGCTGAAATTAAGTGTCGGTGGTGCTTTCCATTCTCCGCTAATGGAACCTGCCCGTGCCGAACTGGCAGAGGCCATCAACTCTACAAATTTTTCCGCTCCCGGTTGTCCGGTATATCAGAATGTTAACGCTTCACCTGTAACTGATCCTGTTGAAATAAAGAAAAATCTTATTGATCAGTTAACTGCTCCGGTACGCTGGACCCAAACTGTTAAGAATATGATTGCCGATGGTTGTACTTCATTTACTGAAGTAGGTCCGGGTCAGGTTCTGCAGGGGTTAGTTAAGAAAGTTGACCGTGCTGTTACGACTTCGGGAATTAATACCTATCAGGGATAATTGATTTAATATTTAGTGACCGGGTGACTTGTTCATGCACGAACAAGTCACCCGGTCACTCTGTGTACAGTCATACACGAACAAGTCACCCGGTGAATTTCCAACTCAAAAACAAGTCACCCGGTCACTTCCGATCAGACTTCTTTATTCATCCAGCCCAGTTTGGTGAAGAGCCAGAATAAAAGAGATAAAACAACTCCAATGATGGCTGAAAAGGCCATACCCTTAAGCTGTACAGATCCGATGCTGATGCTGGCGCCACTTACGCCCACAACAAAGGTTATTGCTCCGAGAACCATATTGCTGTTTTTGCTGAAATCGACTTTCTGCTCGACAAACATTCTGAATCCCTGAACGGCAATCACACCATATAACAACATTGTTATTCCTCCCATCACAGGCGACGGAATTGTGGAGATTGCCGCTGAGACCTTGCCGATACAGGAGAAGGCGATTGCAAGTAGTGCAGCACCTCTGATGATCCAGACGGAGTAGACACGCGTAATGGCCATAACTCCGATATTTTCGCCATAAGTGGTATTGGGTGGTGACCCGGCGAACCCGGATAATACATTCGAGATACCATCACCCAATAAAGATTTATGAAGACCCGGATCTTCCATCAGGTTAGATTCGGTTATCTTGCCTGTGACAATCAAGTGACTGATATGTTCTGCCAACACCACAATACATGCCGGAGCGATGATAATAATTGCGTTAAAATCAAAAACCGGAGCCTTAAACTTAGGAATTGCAAACCATGCTGCATTGTTGATTGCCGTAGTATCGACAATTCCCATGGCAAGAGCAAGGAGATAACCGGCAATCACTGCAATAAGAATCGGAATAACCTGCATAAATCCTCTGAAGATAACCGAGCCAAGAATCCCTACACAAAGGGTAAACATAGATATGATCACAACATTGGGTGCGACAGTAAAAGGGGCAACGACCTGGCCTACAGCTGTTGGCCATGGTGCCAGACCTGACTGCTGAGCTGCTATCGGTGCCAGTTCAAGTCCAATGATTGCTACAACAGCACCCATTACGGCCGGAGGCATTACAATATCGATCCATTTTATTCCCCAGAATTTAACCACGTAGGAGATTACAATGAAAAAAAGTCCAAAGAAGATAAATCCTGACTGTGCATGACTAAATCCGTTGTATGAGCTTATAATAAGCAGGGTAGGGGCAATAAATGCAAAACTTGATCCCAGATAAGCGGGAATACCACCCTTTGTAACCCATGAATAGAGCAAGGTGCCAATCCCATTCATAAGTAGTGCAATTGCCGGATCGACACCCAGCAGGATAGGTACAAGGATTGTTGCGCCAAACATGGCAGTCAGATGCTGAAAACTAAGGGGTAAGCTTTCCAGTAATGGCAGCTTTTCCCGAATTCCGATGATTCGTCTTGTCATTTGTAGTTCTCCTTCTTGATTTAAGGTTAATTTGATTGAATTAGTGGTCAAAACAGTGTGAAATTAATCATAGTTTCTTAAAAACAAAACTTTTATTACCGTTGTATTTCGAGGTAATTTAAGGGGAATAATTGCCTCGGATTTTGCTCAAAATTTGTTACGCGAGGAATAAAATACGGGTAGAATAAGAAATTTTCATGAAACGCCGTCCCGGCCAGGGATGGAATTTCTAACTTATCCTATCATTTCCTATCCTTTTAGCCAACCAATCTAAATTGAAATTTTTAAACGATCAGCAGAACCAACTATATCTAATTTATGACATCTAAAACCTTATTTATCTTCATCTTAACCTTCTTAGCCCAGGATTTCCCACAAACCCAAACCTTATTATCCTTATTTGATAATCACGCATCCATGACCAATTTCGTGGTTGGGATTCATTCCGTCCGATTGGTGGGTTTGCGCTTTTATTGAGGTCTGCTCGCGGACGGTTTTACCACATATCCTGTCTACCCCCGGGCTGCGGACGAACCTTACCCGGGGTTATCCGTCAGACGGATCGCCCCCAAGGGGCTTTTTATAAGTTTCCATGGAGATGGAGATGCAGGACACCGATGATATTTGTATTAAATATGCCATAAAATGGGAAAAAGGGACATCGTATTGCAATATCCGATATAGTGATTTGCC
>CAINLJ010000162.1 GCA_903850335.1 uncultured Bacteroidia bacterium
AAAATCATTTTTAATCCGAAATGCCGTTGAGTCTTTCAAACTACAAACATGACTTAGGTTCGGCTCTATTATTGCAGGAGACTCAAGCTCCAACGCCTTATACACGCTCATTAAGCTATAATGACCCATATCGGCCATCGATCCGCCGCCGAAATCATACCAACCCCTGAAAACCATATTTGTATAATTCGGATGGTAAGGTCTGGATGTCTCCGGACCAAGCCACAAATCCCAGTTAAAGTCTTTAGGTGGAATTGGGGTTTCAGATGGTATTACAGGATATTGAGGCCATACAGGACGGTTCGACCAATTGTGAACTTCCTTAAGATTTCCAATGCGTCCCTCATGTATCCATCTCATTACAACTTCCATCGAGCCATTATAATTCCATGGAATCAGGTGTGTAGTAACTTTTGGATTCGCCTTTGCAAGATCAACAACACTTTGACCTTCTATTAGTCTGTTCGATAAAGGTTTATGTAAAGTAATGTGTTTACCTCTTTTAATTGCTGCAGTAGCAATTAACCCGTGTAAATGATCCGGTGTCATGACTTTTACAGCATCAAGGTCCTTTTCCTTTTCAAACAGTTCCCTGAAATCTTCATAATCCCTGCATCCATTCATTTTTTGCACAGGATGAAATTTACGGTAGTATTCATTTACGATATATTTACCATTGTCTCTTCCACCGGGGATTGTGTTATCCCCACCGGACATCCATCCGGAATTACCAAGTTTATCCCGGATTTCATCCCGTAGTCCGTCTTTACTCCAGTCAAAATAACCGGTTGCGGTCTTTTGCGGATCACATACCGCGATTATTTGCAATTCGGGGATATCCAGTAATGGAATTAATTCTCTTATTCCCTGTGTACCAACTCCAATGTAGGCAAGTGTAGTTTTGTCACTCGGCGCAATATATCCATTACCCCCCATCACATGTCTGGGCAAGATTGTAAAGGCAGCAGCTGAGGCGGCGATGGTTTCAAGGAACGATCGTCTGTTGGAGGGAAATAAAGGGGGTTTAAAATCCTCCTTTTCATTTTTTGAAAAAGGAGATCCGTTAAGGCTTACAATTCTTTCCATGGCAAAGTATTTAAGTTACTAAGAATCAAATTATAGAATATTGGAGGTTTTTAATGAAGTTTGGTTATAAAACAATTCAATTATTTTCCCCTTACTCTGGCCACCCATCCTCCATTGTCAGCCAGTTTAATTCTGAGTTTTTCCCCTTGTTTCACTTCAAGTGTTTTAGTTGTTAGGTTCGTTGGAGATATGTCTGCATCTTCTGCATCGGCCCAAATATCAATTTTAGAGGATTCTGCAGAAATAAAGTCAAGGGGAATTGTGATTTCTTTCTTTTTGCTATTATTCATTACGCCAATAAACCAATCTTTGCCCGATCGTTTGGCCAACGCGATATAATTTCCAGGATAGCCACCTATAAAATGAATAGTGTCCCAGGTTGTCGGCACAATTTTTAGAAAATCGGCTCCAGGCTGATTTAAAATATGTTTTGGATGATCGCAAACCACGGTTAGCGGACTCTCATAAATAACAAACTTTGAAAGTTCTGCTGCTCTTGTATTCCAAACTAATGTAGGTGACTGATTCTTATATTGTGATTTGGTAACATTCAGAAATCCGCCCGGTGTATAGTCCATCTGTCCGGCAAGCATTCTTGTAAATGCCAGTTTTACATTGTGTTCCGGGCTCATTTTAGTTGAAAATTTGTAATATTCATTTCCCATAACCCCTTCACGTGTGATCATGTTGGGATATGTACGGATAATACCGTCTGGTTTAAATGCACCGTGAAAATCAACCAAAAGATGATTCGAAGCTGCACATTTAATTATTTCACGATACCAATTAACCATATCCTGATCATCGCGGTCCATGAAATCAATCTTAACACCTGCAATGCCCCATTTATTATAAAGTGGAAAGGCTTTTTTATAGGCCGAATTCCTGTTGACATCGCTGTTATAAAGCCAAAGTATGATCCTTACATTTTTCGATTTAGCGTACCTGATAATTTCAGGCATGTCTATCTGAGGGGCTGCTCTGGTTATATCGGATTCAGGAGATGCAAATTTCCCATACCACTGCCAGTCGACAAGCATATAGGGCCATCCCATCTGAGAAGCAAAATCGATATATTCTTTGATTACAGGCATCTTCATATCTACGTCCCCACTCCACCAATGATCCCATGCACTTATTCCTGGTTTTATCCAGGTAACGTCAGCCAATTCACAGGAAGGATTCAGGTTTTGAATGATCTCTGATTCAATAAGCTTTCCCGGTGATTCACCTATCATAATAACTCTCCAGGGCGTATATACGTCATCATCAAAACGTGCTTTTATTCCTTCCTGATTTTCTCCCGGCAGTGGCGCAAGCTTCGTCGTGAGAATATTTGGAAATCCGTTTGTTCCAATATAAAAAGCAGGATAGTTATCAATATTTGCCTCAGTAATAGCGACCCAGCAATGATTACCATAATCCATCAGAAAGGGTAATCCGGCAATTGTCTTATCGGAAACATAACTCAAATTTCTCTCAAAGAATTCTGCCTCTTGAGATGAGTTATACTTTCCGTATTCCACAACCCATGCCTTTGGACTTCCTGGAATTGAAAATGTTGTTAACTCTTTGGTTATCTGTCTATGACCATTTTTTTCACTTCTGAATAATTTAGTCCGAAATGCGACCCCATCATCGTATGCCCTGAAAGTAACTTCCATTTGCCGCATTAGTCCTGATTTTTCCCTGACGAGAAGTGTCTCTTCCGGGCATCTGTCAGTAATTTCCGCATGCTTTGATTTGATTACAGGTATCCAGTTTTCGCTGATCAGGTGTTCCTGATGCTCAATCACTGTAAAGTCATGGTTCATTGAAGGCTCAGACTTAAATTCAAAACCAATAAATGACTCATTTATAACTGGTCTTCCATCAAACTTTACAGAGTAAATAAGTTTCACTCCATTTTCAATGTTTACTGCTATTTTACCATTCGGCGATGTTAGCCTAAAGTTCTGGGAATAGACAAAAATAGAACAAAGTAGAAAGCCAATAGTAACCTTCAATCGGTATAATTTCATATTCATTAAATTTTTATAAGTATATATCTCGTTTACCAGCTAATATTTCAGCATAGTCATCATGGAATTTTTGAAGAAGATGTGGTTTATTCTTAAAATAATCCATTGACCTGATCTCGTCCATTTCCTCCAATATTAAAGGGTCTCCAATTTCCCGGGTTTGTTGGGAGCCATAGTCATTGAGATATTCCCGAAATGTAAGTACAGCATTTAGTTTGCAGAATTTACCCTCATCGCAATGACTTAACATTCCCATTATTGTATTACCGGTTCGTCCGCAACGGTATCCTGCGGTACAGAAGGAAGGAATAAATCCCATTTTTACCACTTCCTGTATTACTTCGTCAAGGTTCCGGGGATCGCCAATTGTAAATTGTGTTTTATCGATATCATTATCGGTTTTCTGATCACTATAGGCACCGATTCCAATCCTTGTAGAGGCATCAGTCTGTGTACAACCTAAGTTTAATACATATTTTTTTATTTCTGCTTTCTCACGAGCCGTAACAATCATTCCTGCTGTAGGTACCGAAAGCCTCAATACAGCAACCAGTTTTTTAAAATCGCTGTCAGAAACGTTCCATTTTGAACCTGAGGATAATTCTGACCCGGAGGCAGGAGTCAGACGAGGAAAAGATATCGTATGCGGACCTATTCCAAATTGTCTCTCAAGGTCAAGTGTGTGACTGAGTAATCCCATCACTTCAAACCGCCAGTCATAAAGACCAAAGAGAGCACCAATAGCCACATCATCAATTCCGGCATCCATGGCCCGGTGAAGTGCATAAAGCCTCCATCGATAATTCCCTTTTATCGAATTCACCGGGTGTACCTGATTATATGTCTGATGATGATAAGTTTCCTGAAAAACCTGATATGTTCCGATACCAGTATCTTTAAGAATCCTAAGCTTCTCTGTTGCCATTGGAGCAGCATTAATATTGACACGCCGGATCGAGGATGGTTGACCGGATTTCAGTGCTGATTCTCCGACACTATAAACTGTCCTCACTGCTTCGGCCATGTAATCGACATCAGATTTTTGATGCTCACCAAATACGAGAATTAATCGCTTATGTCCCTCCTTTAAGACTGAGGAAGTTTCAAGTCTGATCTCATCCATCGTAAGTATTCTTCGTATCTCCCTGCTATTAGCCTCACGAAAGCCACAATACGCACAATTATTTATACAAAAATTAGAACAATACAATGGTGCAAAAAAGACTATTCGGTTGTCATAAACCTTTTTTTTCACTTCAAGAGCGGTCTGGAAAATCTCCTCCCACATTTCAGGTGAAGTAACATTAAGCAACGATGAGGTATCATCGGCAGAGAGGGTTTTGATTGACAACGACTTCTGGAGAATATCCCTTATCTTTCCAGCGTTTGGGTTTTTATTTTTGTTTATTTTGTTAAATATCTCCTCATCATTGATAAAATCTTTCCCGTTCAAAAGATATTTATCAATCTCATTTTGTTTGATGATGCTGCCTGCCCATTCAACTGTTGAAATTCTATTCGTCATCATTCACAGTTCTTGTCATACAAATGTAACCAAATTAAAGGGGTTTTAAAATCATAAAACTTACTTTATAAAAAGCAGAATAAAGAGACAATTCCAAAATATCCTTTTCGTATCTTGAAACCCATAATTAATTGGAACTATCACAACCGTAGAAATCAACTTATCAGATGATTATAGCTAATATTACACGAAAATTCTACCCTAAATTTCAATTGTATGCTTGAAGAAGAGTTAATCTTTTTAACAGAAGATTTTGTCCGGAAGATTCTTGGGAATGACGAATCTGGTCATGACTGGTGGCATATTCTCCGGGTCCGGAATCTTGCTTTAAGTATTGGGAAAATGGAGGGCGCAGACCTTTTTATAGTAGAAATGGCAGCACTTCTTCATGATGTGGATGACTGGAAGCTCAGAGTTGGTTTGACCCGGAAACATAGAGCTAAGGAGTGGTTACTTGATAATGGCATTGAACCAGAAATCATAAATAAGATTTGTGATGTTATATACAAGGTAAGTTTTAAAGGTGCAAATGTAAATACTCCTGTCACAAATCCTGAATGCGCAGCTGTTCAGGATGCAGACAGACTTGATGCAATTGGGGCAATCGGTATTGCAAGAACTTTTGCTTACGGTGGAAGTCGTGGAAGAAGTATTTACGATCCGGATGTTCCTCCTGTACTTCACAATGATTTTGAAGAATATAAAAATAGCAAGGCACCAACAATAAATCATTTTTATGAGAAACTGTTACTTTTAAAGGATAGGATGCAGACAAAGAGCGGAAGAGCCATGGCTGAGCAACGCCATGAATTCATGGTCGATTTTCTTGACCAGTTTTATTCCGAGTGGAATACAGAGTTTTTTTAAAAGAAATCACCCGATTTCTTTCTTTTGCACAAAATATTATGTAACTTTGATACGTTACTTATCATTATAACAATAATTCCGGTTCTGCTTCCTGCTGACATAGCATAAATGTGTTTCTGCTTTTTGCTGTAATTCATAATCTAAAATCTTATTTCCGATGAAAACAACGTTTTTCTCGTTTTTTCTTCTGGCAGGACTGATTCTTGCCGGATGTGCTCCTAAGCACCCCAAAATTGGATTGCTTCTTCATAGCTTCGACGCTCCACGCTGGCAAAATGATCAACGCTATTTCATTGATGCCGTAAAGCAACTTGATGGGATCCCAATGGTGAAGGTCGCGGATAACGATGCGAAAAAACAATTATCCCAGGCAAAGGAATTAATTGGTAAAGGCGCCATGGTACTGGTGGTTATTCCTGTTGATCAGGCTACTGCATCGCAAATTGTTAATCTTGCTCATAAAAAAGAGATCCGTGTAATTGCTTACGACCGATTAATTAATAATTGCAGATTAGATTATTACGTTTCAACAGATAATGTCCGGGTAGGTGAAATTCAGGCACAATACCTCACAAAACTGAGGCCCAAAGGGTGTTACGCATTAATCGGGGGACCCTCAAATGACAACAACAGTCGAATGCTCTACATTGGCCAGATGAATATTTTGCAACCTTTCGTCGAGAGGGAGGAGATAAAAATAGGATTCCGGCAATTTGCAAATGCCTGGACCACGGAAGAAGGATACAGACTGGCAAAAGCGAGCCTGGACAGCACCTCTAACAAACTGGACGCTATTATCTGTGGCAATGATGCAATGGCGATGGGAGCAATTAAGGCCTTAAAAGAGAGAGGTCTTCTGAAGCATGTAGCTGTTGCCGGTCAGGATGCAGACATGGCTAATGTTCAGGAAATTATGAAGGGAAATCAGGCAGTAACAGTCTTTAAAAGAATTAAGACAATGGCATCAACGGCAGCAGAAATTGCTATGCATCTTGCTAAGGGTGAACAGGTTGAACCTTATCTTTCGACAATCAGCAATGGTGAACGGCTTGTACCATCCTATCTGGTTGACGCAGTAGCCGTACATGAAGGAAATGTAGAAATGACTGTGATTGCCGAAGGAAATTAAACCTGATGCACCTTAGAACTCATCAGGAAAGTTCTCTGCAGCATACGTAAGTTCTTCATACCATTGGGAGCCATAGTTTCGAATAAGTGGCTCCCTAAGGTATTTCCACAATGGTAGTCCCTGTGTTTTCCCGTAAATTCTCCCTGGCTGACATATATCCAGTTGCTGGTAATTTACTGCTTCAAAGCGCTTATATTTGGTAATACGAACCGGGAAAAGATGACAGGATACCGGTTTTCGAAAAATTGTGTTTTTATCGAAATGAGCCCTTTCTATGGCACATTTCGTGATCCCTGCATCATCAACAAAAGTGAAAACACACTCATTATTCCCCACAATGGGTGTAACAAGATCACCATCTGAATCTATGACCGAAAAGCCTTGACGCTTGATTTCAGCTTTATTGTGACTGGACAAATACTCCTCAAATTCAGGATAAAGTTCCTCTATCGCTCTTGCTTCTTCGGGGGTTACAGGTGCGCCGCTGTCTCCGGCGACGCAACAAGCCCCCTTACATTTTATAAGATCACAGCAGAATTCCTTTTGAAGAACATGCAGACTAATGATTGATTTGCCTATTTGAAGCATTTTATTTTTCTATCAGTACTTTTCCAGTCATGTCAGCTGGTATCGCAATACCCATGATTGTTAGCAATGTAGGAGCGACATCCGCAAGAATACCATCATAAGCTTTGGCATCCTTATTGCCTGAAACCCAAATAAATGGAACAGGATTTAGTGAATGTGCTGTATTTTCACTGCCATCAGGATTAACAGCAAAATCAGCATTCCCGTGATCGGCAATTATAACAACATCATAATTATTTGCGCGCGCCGCGGTAACAACTTCATTAACACATTGATCTATCGATTTTACTGCAGCCTGTATTGCACTGTAAACTCCCGTATGTCCTACCATATCACCGTTTGCAAAGTTTAAACAGATAAAGTCAGCACTTTTGGCATTAATTTCGGCAACAATAGCATCCTTGACCAGAAATGCCGACATCTCAGGCTGGAGGTCATAGGTTGCAACTTTAGGTGAAGGGATCAGAATACGTTTTTCTCCGGGAAACTCATTTTCTCTGCCGCCTGAGAAGAAAAAGGTTACATGAGCATATTTTTCAGTTTCAGCTATCCGGATCTGGTTAAGGCCAGCCTTAGAAACCGTTTCGCCCATAGTATTTTGCACGTTGTCCTTGTTAAAGATTACATTAATCCCTTTAAAAGACGATTTGTAATTAGTCATTGTATACCATTGCAGTGGCATAATGCTCATCCCCTGCTCATGATGATTCTCCTGAGTAAACACGATAGTGAGTTCACGAAGCCTGTCGGTCCGGTAGTTGAAGCATATCACAACATCACCCTCTTTGATTGTAGCTAATGGATTACCCTGATCGTCAGTGAAAACGACAGGATTCAGGAATTCGTCGGTTATTCCCTCATCGTATGACTCCTGAATTGCCTTAAGTACATCTTTGCTTTTTTTCCCTTCACCCTTTGTAAGCAGGTCATATGCAAGTTTGATACGGTTCCAGTTTGTATCTCTGTCCATTCCATAATAACGGCCAATCAAAGATGCAAATTTTGCATTGGTACCTTCAAGTCCTTGAAGGTCTTCCTTAACAAAATCGTAAGCAGAACGCGGATCTGTGTCACGCCCGTCTGTCAAACCATGAATAAATATCTTATCCAGTCCATTTTCTGTTGCTATTTGAGCAAGTGCAATCATATGCAAGCTTAAAGCATGTACACCCCCAGGACCAATAAGTCCGATGAGATGAACTTGTTTCTGATTCTCTTTTGCATATTTATATGCCCTAAGGATTTGGGGATTGCTCCATAAAGTCTTCTCCCTGATTGCCTTATTTATCTTCACAAGATCCTGATAAAGAACACGTCCGGCCCCTATATTGAGGTGACCCACTTCGGAGTTTCCCATTTGTCCATCCGGTAAACCAACATTTTCGCCACTAGTAAGTAATTGGCTATGAGGGTATTTATCATACAGTGAATCTATGAATGGAGTTGGGGTCGAATAAATTACATCAGAAGCTGTTTTGTCACCAATACCCCACCCATCAAGGATCACAAGCATCGTTTTTTGTATATCTGCCATATCTGAAAAATATTGAATAAACTGTTAAAAATTTTGTCAAAAATAAGGTTTTTCGACTCAATGAAAAAATCGTTACCTGGTTTATAATCAGATTTAACGATTTGATAGTAACAAAAAAGGTGAAACCTTATTTAGAGATTTCACCTTTTTTATACATTTCGGCTTTTCGATTATTTTTTTACAGGAGCCGGTGCAGGTGCAGCAGCTGGTGCTGGTGCCGGTGCAGGAGGATTTGGGTTTGGCATTACAGTCCCCTTAATTTGTAACACTACCGGATTAGGGTCAGCATTTGTAGTCACTGTAATTGTTTTTGTAAATACTCCAGCCGTTGCTGCATTGTAGGTTGCGGAAATAGTAGTGCTCTTACCAGCCTGAATAGGTTCCTGGGAATATTTCAATCCGGTGCAACCACATGAAGCTCTGGCAGAACTAATTGTCAATGGCTCCTTACCTGCATTTGTCAAGGTGAATTCTGCACTCTTTGGAACACCAAATGCAATATTTCCAAAGTCATTTACCATCTTATCCCATTTGGCAACCGGAGCATTCGGATTAACCGCTGCAGCTTTAGGCTGTGCAGCCGGCGTTGTTTGTGCATTTAACTGTATAGCTGCAAACAACGGTAGAACTAACAAAAGAATTAATTTTTTCATTTTAATTGATATTGATTATTTTGAATGCAAATATGTAATTATTTTCACTTATTCTGTACCTTATTACCACTAAAACCAAACAAAACAATATTGAAAAAATGTAAAAAGTCTTAAATAAATTTCAATATAAAGGTATATTATTGATATTCTGCATTTTAAAAATAAACATAAAAATAATAATGAGTTAAATTATATTTGTGTTATTCATCCTCTTTTGATATTTTTAAGCCATTCAGGAGTAGAACGTTTGTTTTTTAATCAAGATTAAAAATGAGGTAACCATGATTTATTTTAACAGAATTGCATTGGGCTTTTTTGTATTGTTGACTCTTTCGTTTTCATCAGAAAAAGTTAAAGTATCTGAAATTACTGTAAATGAACTGAAACAACATGTCAGATATCTGGCATCTGATCAATTAAAAGGGCGACTTACAGGAAGTGAAGGTGACAGTCTTGCCGCGGAGTACATTCGGGGCGATTTAAAGAAAAGTGGGCTTAAACCTTTATATGACAATGGATTCCAACATTTCAGAATTATTGATAAAGTTGTAGCAGGACAAGGTAACAAACTAAAAATCGACAATATTAACCTTATAATCAATACTGACTATGCTCCTCTGTCATTTTCACAAAATGGCAATTTCTGTGAAAAAGCTATTTTCGCAGGATATGGATTTGAAATCAATGAAGATTCTCTTAAATGGAATGATTATCAGGATATAGCGGTAAAAGGTAAAATTGTGGTTATTTTAAGAGGTGACCCTGAGATTGAAAAACCGGCAAGTCCATTTATCCGTTATAGCCGCGACAGAGATAAAGCCTTACTTGCAAAAGATCACGGAGCCATTTGTGTTCTGTTTGTTTCCGGTAAATCCTTTGATGCAGAAGACAAATTTGAGCCGTTGGTAAAAGGAGAGATGAGTGTGGGAATTCCCGTATTCCATATCAGCCGGAAGAGTGCCAATCTGATTTTTGAATCAAATAAAATAACTGCTGAAGATCTTGAAAAAAAACTAAATGAAACAAGAAAACCTGCAGGTTTTGAAACAACAGTGACAGTATCTGGTAAGGCTGATGTCGTTCAGACTACCCTTCCTACCCGCAACGTCATTATGGAAATACCTGGTAGCGATAAAATTCTTAAAAACGAGTTTGTAGTTATTGGTGCTCATTTCGACCATCTTGGCATGGGAGGTCCTGGATCCGGAAGCAGAGTTCCCGATACTCTTGGAATACACTATGGTGCAGATGACAATGCCTCAGGTGTGGCGCTTACAATGGCTCTGGCTAAGAAGTTAGCTGCAGATGGAAAAAATTTGAAAAGAAGCATAATTGTCGCTACTTTCTCTGGCGAAGAGGAAGGTTTATTGGGTTCAAAAAGGTTCCTCGACAGTGCAAAGATTGATCTTAGTAAAGTAAATGCAATGGTTAACCTTGATATGACCGGGAGATTGACAGACAATTCACGGTTGCAAATCAGTGGTGTCGGTACTTCGGATGTTTTTAAACAATTGATCTATGCATCCTGTGATACAAATAAGTTAAAAGTGTCATTATCTGAAGAAGGTTATGGCCCATCTGACCATGCTTCTTTCTATGGTAAAAATATTCCTGTTCTTTTTGCAACCACAGGGGCACATCTTGATTACCACACTCCCGCTGATACCTGGGATAAAATTAATTATTCCGGAATGGTCGAAATATCTGACCTGGCATATAAAGTCATCCTGGAATTGGCAAATGGTTCCAGGCTTACCTTTAAAGAAGCAGGACCTAAAACCGGAACCAGCCGCGGTACCCGAAGAAAAGGTATTACACTTGGAATTATGCCAGACTTTGCAGGAAACGTTAAAAATGGTCTGCGTGCAGATTTTGTGACTCCAAATAAGCCGGCTGCGTTGGGCGGAATGCAAAAAGGAGACATTATAACTTTCATAAATGGTAAACCTGTGAATAATATACAGGATTATATGTTCAGACTCAATCAGCTCAAACGAGGTGAGACAATCAGTGTCGAAGTACTTCGTGGAAATGAAAAAGTCGTGCTCGTTATTCAACTGTAGATAATGACTGCCTTCAGTCTATATATCCTGGTAAATAATAATATAAACAAATAAGATCTAAAGATGGCCCATCAAATTCGTTTTAATGTATTAAATCTGGAATTGCCCCCGGCTCCGGAACCAAAGGGTGTTTATACCCCATTTTTAAAAGTCGGTAACCTTATCTATGTTTCAGGTCATCTGCCTGTAAATACTGACGGATCGTTGATACGCGGAAAAATTGGTCAGGATATTGATATGGAGGCCGGCAAACTGGCAGCCAAACAGGCTGGCTTAACCATTGTATCGACTCTAATGTCAAATCTTGGAAGTTTAGATCGCATTAAAAGGGTCATAAAGGTTTTAGGAATGGTAAATGCAACGACAGATTTTGAGAAACAACCCTATGTTATCAACGGTTGCAGTGAGCTATTTGTAGATATTTTTGGCAGGGAGGATGGTATTGGCGTACGCAGTGCCTTTGGTGTCGGTAGCCTTCCTGAAAATGTATCTGTCGAGATAGAGGCAATTTTTGAACTATTTTAGTCACGGTTAAAATGAGGCATATCCTGAGGCAAGACAAATGAGATTTCTATCAAGCCATTAAAAATTCCATTATCGAATAAAGGTGATTGGTGAATAATCTTTTTTATTCCGCCTTTTTCAATTGTGTATGAGTTTGTTTCTTGCAATTCTAACAGTTTTACCAGTTTTGAGCGCGATGGTTCAGGATGGCAATCAAGAAGATTCGTGCCAATTAATTTGTCGCCTCCATATTTAACAAATTGTTTTTTAGAGAATTCATTCATATAGATTATGATCCCATCACGATCGCAAATCGTAATTTCACCCTCAAATTTCTCGTGCCAATGATTTAAAAAAACGGGTAATTCAGCGTTCATACAATTTTAAATAACTGGTTATTTTCGTTTTAAACACCTTACCCAATCAATTTCCAAATGATGCGGAAGGAGCTGATCACTTACCGGTTTATGGATACTACATACAAAATTCAGGAACAGGTCTCCGGGATTCCCGTTAAATTGTTGCCTGTGAACCTCATAATTGTTAATCTTCCATACATAAACGTCTCCAAATACTTCCAGTCTAAAGATATGGAAATCGTTAAAATTCAGTCCCTTTATCTGTATAAGTTTATTTAAACCTCCATTGTCCGACTTGTCGATAATTCCAAGTCCCACCCGACCGGCACCGCTTCTGAAAATGTCAATTTGCGGGAACGGTTGATCGCCTGTAACTGAGAAGGCACTTGTCAAGGCTTCATGAGCCTTGAATTTTACTTTTGCCTCGACAACTCCCTCTTTAAATCTAAAGCTGTTACCTGAGTTTATTATTGCTGAAGTATAATCAAAATCTCTTGGAATAATTCCAATAGCAGAATCCCACACTTTACCCTTAGCCTTCCCTGCTTTAGTAACAATCGAAAGTATCTGGTTTCTTACCTCAACATTTTTCATCCCCTGATAGGCTTGTAATTCAGACGCCTGAGAAAAAGTAAATCCTGCAATCTTTGAACCCCAGTAATTTTCGGGTTCCCAAAGTGACGAAGTGAGGTTAGGATCACTAAAATTTTCATCCAGGGCTATTTCCCACTTTTCAAAAAAAGCAAGCTCGGGTCTCTTTTTTAACTTATGATAGGTTAGAATGAGCTTGTTATTTTCTAATTCCTTCAGCTCAACCTCAAGCCTGTACTCCGGTGTGAGCTCGTACCTTTTCTTATTTTTAAGGAATTCAACACGTTGTACAAACTCAGGATATTTAACTTTTTCTCTCAATTCCAACAAACGATCCAAAGCAGCCGATCCAGCAATTTCCTTATAATTCGCATAAACTGAGGAATTAATACATTTTATATAAAACCTGATATTTTCATCCCCTGCAAGCTCAGTGAATTCTTTGTAGATTTGATAATCAGGAGTAGTTGTGTAACGATTTTTATCCATTAAAAAGGCCTCATGATCAAGAAAATGCTGTGAATTCACCTCTTGTTTAAGATGTTCCAATCTGCCGGGAAGGTCATGCTTCTCAACCTCCAGCATATTCTGATATGCCTTTGATTTTAGAAAATGTCTGTAAATTTTGACCTTTTTGTCCTCCTCTTCCAGACTATTTAATTTATTTTTTTCGTCGCCATTTAACTTTAAAAATAAATGGTATTCTTCAGATTCAAGTGTTAAACGATAACGCTTCAGACGTGAACTTTTTTCCAATGCATTGTATTCACGTCGTTTGATCTGTTCAGGCGAACCTTTATATCTTAGGGCTTTCGTTTCCTTCTGGAATTGAATAAAATCTGCCGACTGCACAATATTCTCAAGTTCGTGATACCGTGCAAGATCCTTACTTTCAGAAATCCTATTAACTCTTTCACAATCCGCAGACTGGATAAACCTAAAATATCTTTTAATGGGATTTAATTTTTCGAGGGTTGACAGTTCATTTAACAGATGAAATTCATCACTGTTTTTAAGATTAAGATTATTTATCTCCCTCTTTTTCGTCACAAAGTCATCTGACAGAATCTTTTCTTTCAGTTCCTGGAACCGTGCCAGCTCCACTGAAGCCTCAATTTGAAGTAACTCATTCCTCATTCTAAAAAGCTCAGCCCATGCTGAATCAATCTTTTGAACCTTAGGAATTAAACCTAGAAAATACCTTAATTGAAATGAAAATGACATATAATTTGTTTTTAATCTGCACTATACAAAAATAACTATAATTTTGAGATTCCATTATCTAATAGCTAAAAATGATTTTACCTGAGCTTTTTTCCAACAGGATGAAGATTATTCTGGATGAAGAATTCCATGATTTTCAACATTCATTCGATATTGATGTAGCAACTTCTATAAGGATAAATCCTTTAAAATACAGTGATTACCCTAATCTTGAAAGAGTAGGATTTTGTGATACAGGTTATTTTATTCCTCAGCGTCCTGTATTCACAATTGATCCATTTATGCATTCTGGAGTTTATTATGTTCAGGAATCCAGTTCAATGTTTCTGGAACAGATTATCAAACAATGCCACTTAAAAGATCGTATTAAAGTTCTTGATTTATGTGCATCACCTGGTGGCAAATCAACACATTTAGCCTCGATGTTTGATCCTGGAAGTTTGCTTGTTAGCAATGATGTGATCAGAACCAGAAGTCTAATATTGTCGGAGAATCTAAAAAAGTGGGGAAATGCTAATGTCGTTGTGACAAACAATGACCCACACGATTTTCAGCGATTGCCCCAGTATTTTGATATGGTTATCATCGATGCCCCATGTTCCGGCGAAGGGTTGTTTAAACGCGATCCCAATGCAGTTCAGGAATGGTCGCCAGACAATGCCCGGCTTTGTGCCCAGCGTCAGCAGCGGATCCTAGCTGATGTCTGGCCAACTCTTAAAAACGGAGGGATCCTTGTTTACAGCACATGTACCTTCAACCCTGCAGAGAATGAGGACAATATTAATTGGCTTAATCAATTTGCAGATATTGAGCCCGTTTCACTTACTCTCAGTGAAAAGTGGGGAATTACGGTTACCCAGGCCGGTATGATTCCATGTTATAGATTTTATCCGCATAAAGTGAAAGGTGAGGGATTATTTATATGTGCAGTTCGAAAAATGGGAGAAAATGTACAAACGAATCCAAAAAAGCAAAAAGAAAATCCGCTTAATGCAACTAAAACTGAAAAGGAAATGGTTAAAGGTTATTTGACAGGAAATGATCTTGAAATAATCCGTTTTGAAGATTCTTTGCTTGCTTTTCCTGCGAATCAATTCGCTGAATTATTGAATATAAAGAGTAATCTTAGGATTGTTCATGCTGGAATAAAAATAGGGGATATTAAACAAAAAGATTTAGTACCTGCCCATGAACTGGCTATGTCGACTCAATTAAACCGTGGTTTGTTCCCTGTCCATGACTTATGCTTAAAAGATGCAATCCAATATTTAAAGCGGGATGAGATTTCTACGAGTCCGATACATAAAGGATGGAACCTGATTACCTACAGAAATATTCCACTCGGCTGGATAAAAAATCTTGGAAATCGTTATAATAACTATTTTCCAGCTGAATGGAGAATCAGAATGTCTGTTTCGGAATATAATGATGAAAGACTAAAATCGGAGATGTTATTGTTTCCACTTTAATAACCATACCTAAAAAGACTTTAAATTTTGTCTAAAATATCTTTTAACGACTAAATAACAGTTGGGTTTAACTTTTTACGCCGGATACTTTGTACATGCTGTCCAATTCCTATTATAAATACTCCGATCATTGCAATGATTCCTCCTGCTAATTGATGTGGCAGTGGCAAAGTTCCAAAGAACAAAAATGCAATTGGAATAATCATGAGACCCTTAGTTGACTGAATGATAGTTCCCCGTGAGGCCTCTATATAACGATATGCTTTATATGCCAGTAATATAGCCAAAACCGGATCAAGCAATCCAGCAATAAGACTATTTACAAATCCATATTTTGTAAATGTAAGTGGTGTTCCCTCCATAAGCATCCATCCGGAAACGAAAATAAATATCCAGAATACCCTGTTGAAAGAGAGAATCTCCGGAGATAAGTTATTGACTTTTGCACGAACAATAACAGTTGCTGTTGCAGCTCCCAAGCAATTTAAAACAACCAGTCCAACTCCTGGAATAAAAAAATCTGTAAGAGTTAAGCTTCCTGAATAGCTTGTGAGTAAAGCCCCGGTAAAAACAACAAGTATTCCCAAACTTTCAACAAAGGAAAATCGTTCTTTAAGAAAAATTATCCCCATAAAGGTTGTAAAAAGGGGAAATAAATTTCCAAGAAATCCAGTTACAGCAGGTTGTGGGATAGCATTGACTGCTGCATAGAAGGTGATAACCGTAAAGATTTCAAGAAATCCAAGGAGAGGAAATACACTCCACATACTTTTAGGTATTGACAGTAATTTCAGGTAGCCCCCGGAAGCAAAAAGAATGATCAGATTAATGACAAAGCCTACGGAACACATCAAAAATAAAAAAACAGGTAAAGAAACGTCATTCAGGGCACCTTTACTAAACACATAAACATTACTGAAGGCAAGGGTAGCCGCAAGTGAAAAAATATACCCTTTGCCAATATTGCTTCGCATTCAATTTATAGTTTTAGTCTTAATCTGCAAGGATATGTATAATTTTGGATATTTGTTAATCGTTTATTTCGTGAACTCCTTTAACATAGTCATTCATGAAAGTCCTGAAATCGCCAAATTCTGAATATAAGACTTTAAATGAAGAACAATTGTTCCCGGACTGATCCATTGGGCACCGCTGTTCTCTTACTTTTTCTGCCAGATCGGAGTTCCATATCTCTAAAAATGGGTTATCACAGACATTACCTATCACAGATTCGTCGAAGAGACAATATTTCACATCACCGTTTGAGTCTATGTAGGCGGCTGTTTTGCCACAGGAACAGGCCTCTTTGAAGGCACTATAACCTGATGAGGCAGTTGAAACCGGATGTCCCGGAATCGAATACATGCAGGGCTGTGTGATTTCCACAATCGTTTTATTCCCTTTTGAAGCTTTTATTAAACTATGCTGTGCATTTGCCATATCCTTTCCGGAAATGATCTCCTGACGTAATCGTGCTTTTGCCCTGCCATCCGGAAACAAAACTCTAAATTTGAATTTTGACGCCCCGAGGGCTGAAATAAGTTGATAAGTTTTTACAACATCCTTCAGATTAGACAGGCACAAGGAATAGCGAACAGAGACATCCATACCTCCTTCTACTGCCATCCTTATTGCGTTCACTGACTTTTTAAAACCACTCTCATCAGAACGCAACCAGCTATGAAATGTATCCCACCTTATTTCTGTATCATCCCCATAAACATACTCTCCCGATGAATCCAGCCCAATCTGAACTCTGGTTACGCCTGCTTCCTTCAATTCAGTGCAGATCTCAGGTGTTAATTCCCATCCACGTGTGACAAGCCGAACCCTGATTCCCAAAGATTTGGCAAACCGAGAAATAGTAAGCAACTTAACTTTTTCATTCATAGGTTCACCACCTGTCAGTGTAATCCGATCAAACCCGGGATTAACCGTATTGACAACTTTTATTAATCCTATAAAATCATCAGCAGAAAGCCTGTCTGTATCCTTGCCGGATAAGTTATAACAATGCCTGCACCCCCCATCACATTTGCGTGTAATGGCAAACCGTAACTCATCCGGAACTATAAAGCTCATATCCTTTATTCTGCAGTTAATAAATATTTGATCGGGTATTAACCTGTAACTCTCTGAAAATTTGAAGCAAAGTCAAGAATTAAACTCGCTAAAATTAAATTTGTACAACTAATTCTTTTTGTAATTTTAGGCTCTGTTGATTGATAAAAAAGATCCTGTTTATCCAGTATTGCTAGCTTACTAAAATATTTTAAAATAAATTTAATAATCCAAACTTAAACTGTAACAACAACATTACCGTTTAAATGTAAAACTACAAATTTTAATTGGATAGCTGAGTTCATTCGACTACAATGTTGTTCCGGAATAGAAGAATAACCAACTAAAAATCTCAATAATGAACCGGGAATTTGCGCAAAAGGCGAAAGTCATGCGAAAGAAAGTTTTCAGTCAAATGCTTGAATCCAGAAGCTGGAAATACCGTTCTTTCCTTTTTTACCTAAGCACTTTTAAATATTTCTCATTTTCACGAACGAGAGGAGAATTCCTTGAATCCTATTATGCATTAATGCGTTACCTTGACGATATCGTAGATGGTGATGTTTTATTGCCGGAAGGATATTTAAATGAAAGTGATTTCTTAACAGAGAAAATATCATTTTCAAACCACCCTGTCAACCCAAAAGATGAAGTTGAATGTCTGATGATGTATTGCTTTGATCTTGGTATCCTTCTGGGACAAGATTTTAGAACCGAAACAAAAGATATTCTCGATTCGTTGCTATTTGATGCTCAACGACGTGGAAAGAAGATAATCTTTCCAAACGAAGTATTAAAATATCATTTCCATTTACTGGATATAAGAGGTACAATCCGGGCAACATTAAAAATATTTAAGGATGATCCGGATAAATACACAATTCTTGAGCCACTTGGCTCTGCTTGCCGGCATCAATACACGATTGAGGATATTGAACAGGACCTTGAAGCCGGATATATCAACATTTCAAGAGAAGATTGTGAGCGATTCGGCATAGTTCCTGACGATTTCAATTCGGTCAACCAACCAAAGATCAAGGCCTGGCTTAGGCATCATGCCCGCCAAGGGATGGACCTTTTGGGTAAACACAGGCAAAGAATGCCCAAGGGTAATTTCACCCTCTTTGAACGGGC
>CAINLJ010000163.1 GCA_903850335.1 uncultured Bacteroidia bacterium
TATCCTTGCTATGCTAATAAACATTAGTAATCAGCCAGAAAAATGGACCTTATAACCACGCCGTTAAGTTGTGCCTTCGTTCCATCGTTAAGTCGTGCCCTCGTCAGTAGTGCCCCAAAGTGAATTGGTGTATAAGGTGTTTCGGGATTTGCCTGTGAGGCCGGAGGAATTAAGATAGAGGGAGGGGGTGAAAAAAGGAGAGGGAGAGAAAAAAATTAAGAAATGAAAGAATGAAGGAATTAAAGAATAAAGGAATTAAACCTTGTATTAATTTGTAATTAGCTTGGCCGACATAGTATTTATTAACCGAAATACCTAAGAATAAAGAAAATTAGTTGAAAAGTATTAACTTGCGTATTATTTAAAATTAATAAATGATCGAGACCTCTAAAATAAATGATATTGTAAACAGGATTGCTGATAAATTCAATCCTGATAAAATCATATTATTTGGTTCATATGCAGTAGGAAATCCCAATAACGACAGTGATTTAGACTTATTGATCATAAAAGATAGTGATCTTCCAAAATACAAGAGAAGTTTTGATATTCAAAAATGGTTGATTGGCTCTATGGTTCCAATGGATATACTTGTCTATACAAACCAAGAATTTGAAGAGGAAAAGAAGGTCAAAAACTCATTCTTAAACTCTGCCATAAGAACTTCAAAAGTATTGTATGAGCGAGGTTGATGATTCAGTGATGGAATGGATTAATAATGAACTGGAAAATTGTATCTTAATATCCCAAGAGTTTAGAGAATATTCGATAGTAACTATTGGAATAAAGGAATAAACTCTGGCGGATAAGACCTGTTGTAAGTAGAAATTACAAATGCACAGAAAATGGTAAATTAGAGTGCACAGAAAATGGCAACAACAGTGCTCAACTTTTGTGTTTTCAAATGTAGGTTATTTTTCCTCATTTTGATTAAATATTGTTTTCTGGTTTTTAATTCTGAAGCTTTTCCCGGATAGATTGATGACTTCACAATGGAACAAAAGACGATCAAGCAGGGCGGTTGCCAAAACTTCATCGTCAAGCATCTGGGCCCACTGGGATGGCGATTTATTTGTAGTGATGATAAATGCGGTTTTTTCATAGATCTGATTAATCATATTAAACAAGGCCACTGCCAACTGTTTTTCAATAGGGAACAGCATTATATCATCAATAACGATCAGATTTGCAGTAGTTAGCCGTTTGTATTCTGCTTTTGCCGTCTGCGTAAAATCTCTCATTTTGAGCATCCCTATAATATCGTCCATTGTTCGGAAGTAAGCTTTATATCCCTTCCTGACAGCATCATTACAGAGACCGGCAGCGATAAATGTTTTTCCGGTATAATGTAAAGTTTTACATTACTGCGGTAATGTAAACTATATGATAATGTAAAGTGGTGATTTTTTGATAATCCAAATAGCTTGATAAATAACTTATTATCTGCCAAGCCACTTTACATTATAAATCAACTTTTACTTGAAGCTTTTCAGCCACTCCAGTAAATTATCGTTCCCTATCCAGTCTGGTGTTTCTTTTTTGATTAAATTGACATATGCTTTTTCTATTGCCTCCCGTTTTTGTTTTGAATCTGCCCGTGCGTATATTTCAGTGGTTTGCACTGATTCATGTCCCAAAAAGTCTCTAATATAAACCAAATTCACGCCGGCCTGAAGAAGATGCATTGCTTTTGAGTGCCTCAAAGAATGACAACTGATTCTCTCCGGGATAAGACATGGATTCTTTTTTCTTGCCGCGGTAACGTATTTTTTCAAGATACAATTGATTCCAGCCCTGGTCAATTTCTCTTTTCGGCTATTGCAGAATAAGGGATTCATCCCTGAATGGACTTCAAGAAGGTTATTTTCAGTCATATATCTCCTGATATGCACGATTTCTTCTTCCATCAGGGGTACAATTCTAGCCTTATTGCCTTTACCAATTATCTTTATGGTAAAAGGTTTATGCAAGCGAATAGAAGAAGGTTTAAGATCACTGATTTCCTGTACTCTTGCTGCACAGTCGTACATAAGGGCCAACATTGCTAAATCCCGGCGACCTTTATGGGTTGATGTGATTGGCTGTTCAAGTAAAAGTTTAATACCGTCGATTGAAAGGTAATTAATCGCCTCCTTTTTTGACTTTTTCACCTTTATCGAGAGTATTCTTTGCCATTCAATTAAATTTTCCGGATGTTGATATTGAAGGAAGTGGAAGAAAGAGTGGATTGCGCCAAGTCGGACGTTGCGCGTTGCGTCACTACATTTCCTTTCCGACTGTAGCCAATCCAGGAACTCAACCACGCATCCCTTAGTAATGTCCTTAAGTTCAAGTTTACTGACATTTATCTTCTTTTGTTGCTCAATGAAAGAAATAAACAAAATGAAGGTAAACTTATATGAATAAATAGTGTTGGCACTCATGCCCCGTTCTCCTGGCAAATACTTTGAGAGAAAGTTCGTCAGATTCCTGGAAAAATCAGTCGGTTTCATCATCTTCTATATTTGCAGTAATTACGGGGAACACACTTGAACATATATCAGATGTCTTTTTAATGAGGTCAGGATACATTTCCGCAGTTAAACGAACATAGCTGTCTGTGGCCTCAAGAGACTGATGTCCTAAATAGGTAGACAAGAGAGGTAAAGAGTAATAAAGATCCACTTCAGATTCAGACATAGCGGCAAGTGAATGCACACTGAATGTGTGTCTTAGATCGTGCAGCCGGGGCCCATGGCCTCTTCCTCCATGAGAGATACTAGCTGTGTAAATGATTCTTCTGAACCACTTATATACATTGAACATACTCAGGGGTGAACCATCTGGTTTTATAAAGAATCTGTTTGCTTTTCCAGTCAGGGGGGATAGGTTTCTATACATCAAATACTCCTCGCACACGTTTGCTAAAGAATCTGATATGGGCACCATTCTGTCCTTCCCGTTTTTACAATTTCTAATTATCAGGTATTTATCGTGAAGATCAATATCACAACATGAAAGATACAGGGCTTCACTAATTCTTATTCCAGTTCCATACAGGAGTCTTATCAATAACGGTATAGCGAACACTGACGAATTATGATTACGGCAAGAAGGTGCCATTTCATCACAGACCCTGAAGATTGCCTGCATCTCATCCTTTGAAAAGATATACGGCGTATAAGTACTTTTGAATGGCGGAAGTTTAGGAATATAAGATCTGAAACCGAGATCACATAAGAATCGAGAAAATTGAGAAAGGTTTTGTATCCTATTATGTCTGGTTTTTTCTGATTCGTTGGGTCTCTTTATACCGCATTCATCGGTGAGTTCTTTCGTTATTGCTATTTCTGAAACATTCTTTTCCAGAGCCAGACGATCAAACGAAGAGAGTGTGTAACCAACGTCCTTATACTTGTATCCGAGGCTGTTTTTAAGTTCTATGAATTGAAGAATATATGGTCCAAAGACACTGTAGTAGATCCTATTCATGGGAATACCCTCCTTTCTGTTCGTAAAAAGAAGAAGGAATCGATGGTACCTCCAGAACACATTTCCTCAATGAATTTATATCAATTCGTAAATAGAACATGGTTGATGCCATGTTTTTGTGACCCAAGGCTTCCGATATTACAGGTAATGGCACTTTTTCTTTCAAAAGGGCACTTGCAAAGCAATGTCTGAGTGCATGGGGCCCGTGCTTTCTCTTTGAACAATTTATTCCTGCAAGGGTAATATATCTACGAACCAGATTTCCCAGATCAGAGGTATGTATCCTGTCATACGGTGTCTATACATGAATGAAACAATTGCTGTCCAAAGAGACCGGACGTCCGTGCCTGAGGTAATCAATCATAGCATTACCAATCTCAGGTAAAAGTGGAAGTTCTAACGCTCTCCCGGACTTGAACTGATTAAATGTGATGACATTGCGTTCCCAAATGATATTTTCAAATTTGAGTTCACATATATCAGACGCTCTGAGTCCTAATTTTGTAGCTAATAATAAAATAGCATAATCACGTTTGCCTTTTGGATTTCCTCTGTCAACAGCTTTTAAAAGAGCATCTATTTCTCCATCGGTAAATGTAGAAGGCAACTTGGGTTGATTCTTATAATTGTCTTTAGGTATGATACTTGAGAAATCAACCGATAAAATGTAATGTTCATACAAATACCTGAAAAAAATCCTGAGAATGTTCAAAGAAACATGCTTCTTCGCAGAATCATTTGGATCCATCTGCTTAATATAGAACAATATTTCAGAGGCTTTGATGCCACTTATATGTTTTATTTCTTTGAGAATCAGGTGGCAATAGAACGGATATAAGTAGATGACGTAAGATTGAATTGTTTTACTTGATAGATTTAATGTATTCTCTCTGTAATCAATAAAATTCTTAAAAATACGTCCTAAATCCTCTTTGAACACCTTTGGATGATGTCTCCTTGGCCCAATTTGTATTCGTCCGGTCTTTTGGAACTCGATAAGAACCTCTGTTACATTTACCAGTTCCTTTTCTTTCTTATTGAGTTGGTTGTAATCTTGGGAGCCAAGTATTGAGGTCAGATATGCCTTTTCCACTTTGGCATCGTAGTGATTAATTTGATTGTCAAGCATAAAGTTTTTTACTTTCTGCCATTTGCGACGATACCGGATAATAGTTCCTTCACTGCGATGGATGTCTCTCATATAGTCAAACATCACATTCATCAGATCGTCAATAGTCTGTTTTTGATTTTCCATTACCTTGAATATTTGGGTTCTGGCAATAGTGCCATATTCAAGGTAAAAAAAATGTAAAGTGTTATTGTAACAAAAAGGTCATTAATACAGGTATTTAAGAGATTCTACGACCTCCACTTTACATTATCATATAGTTTACATTACCGGTACCCGATGGCCCCATCAGGATAATATTGTACAGCTGGTCGAGCCAGTCAAGCTCCCTTAGTTGTATTAACCGTGATTTTGGAAGGCCATTTTCAAAGGTGTAATCATAGTTGTTTAAATCACAAGTGATTGGTAAACGGGCTGTTTTAAGCCTTCGTTGATCTTCTTTCTGTTGGCGGTGCGTGGCTTCGGCTTGCAAAAGCCTGATGGTATAGTCGAGAAAACTAACTGTTCCACTTTCAGCTTCTCTAAGTGCCTGGTCAAGA
>CAINLJ010000164.1 GCA_903850335.1 uncultured Bacteroidia bacterium
GCCCATCGTATATTCTACAAATATAATCAGTGCTCTGCACCTCTGTCTCTTTGGTAACAAAACTTCTGCAAATCGCTGTTTATGAAATAAAAACTCAATGTTATACCTTTCCCCACAACTTTTTCATCTGATCCTAAATTATTAACGTGTATCAAAAAATTAAACCTGATGGTTTCAACGCGCACCAATTGTGGGATCACAGAGATCGAATTTACCCACGCTTGAAGGGCTTAATCTTTGTGATTATTGCGTCTGCTTCGCGTTCTAGCCCATTAAAAAAGGCCTTTAACTAATCAACCTTTATCGGGAATATGACAATTGGGATCCCAAATTTGAAAAACCTCTTCTGTATAGAGAATATCGTATGATTATGAAGCAATTGCGACATAACAAATGTTTTTGAGAACACCATCTGGCCTCCAAAAAATGTAGGATTAGGGAGTAAAGGCATGATTTTCTTAACCATCTTATACACCTCTTCAACAGGGTCAGTACCAATAGTCCATATACTCTTACCGTAAAACCCAAATTGATTGGCAATATGGACATATTTCTTTCCATCCTCTTTCACGGATTCTTTAAAATGATCGAGTTCATCAGAGCCCCTGTATATCTTCGAGTTTACAATTCCAACACGGATAAAGATGAAATTCTGATATATGCCTTTAAAACTTTCGTTGATTCGTAAGAAGGTATGAAGTCCGGTTCCGCCGAATCCTTTTACAAGTACAATTGCTGTTTTTGCATCCGGGTTGAATTTAACTTCTTCAACATGCTTTTGTGGATCGTATGAAGGAATATGATCAAGGGCAGTATGCAGATCTGAAATGGCCTTCTGCCTAACTTTCATAAACCGAACTGTGGTTTTAAAATAATGGCGTTTTACATTTATAGCCAGTGCAATGAACAACCCGGTAATAACCAAAGTTATCCAGCCACCTTCCATAAATTTGATAATTGTCACTGAAACAAGGATAAACGAAGTCAGGATAAAGCCAATGCCGTTAACAGTCAGCTTTCTTCTCCAGTGTTTCAGTCTGACCCGTTCCTGCCACCAATGTCTTACCATTCCAAGCTGAGAAATCGAAAAGGTTATAAAAACATTGATACTATAAAGAACGACCAGCAGAGCTACTGACCCCTTAGAGAGTGCCATAAGCAGAATTGCAGAAAGACCCATCAGAAAAACTCCGTTCATAGTAACCAGACGGTCACTTAAAGAAGCATATTTTTTCGGGAACCACCTGTCAAGTGCCATATTGGCCATAATACGGGGTCCGTCAATAAATCCGGTCTGGGCGGCAACAAATAACAAGGCGGCCTCCGATATCAGTGTTATTCCAATAAAACTATGAGACCAGAAAGGCGCCCAGGTCGCTGTAACGTTATCAAACAAGACGGCATTAAGAGTTTTGACCGGACTGATCTGAACATTATAAAGTGCATAAGCAATCATTAATCCCATCACAATAAACGATAAAGAAAGAGCCATTAAGATCATTGTTCTGCGTGCCGTCTTCACCCGAGGCTCGCGAAGGATCGGCATTCCATTACTGACGGCCTCAATCCCTGTAAAGGTTCCGGCCCCCATGCTATAAGCCTTTAGAATGATAAATAAGGTGCCAAGCCCACCTAACTGAGTAATCGATGAATGCAGCTGATTTGACGTTTCCTGATATACCACATTAAAATCATTCGCTTTTAAAAATATGGCATAGATAATAACAAAAACGTGCATGATAATAAACACGACAAAAATAGGTGTCAGAGAAAGCACAGATTCCTTTACACCCCTAAGATTCAATAATATAAGTAGAAAAACACCTATGATAGCGACACCCAGCTTGTAAACCTGCAGATGTTCGGGTAAGAAACTGAAAAGTGCATCAGATCCACTTGACACAGATATTGTGATTGTAAGTACATAATCAATAATCAGGGCACAGCCGGAAATCATACCCACAGTCGGCGATAATAGTTTACTTCCTACAAGATACCCTCCCCCGCCATTCGGGAATAGTTTGATGATCTGGCTATAACTTGAACTAATGATGAAAATTGTAAATACCGTACCTAATGCCACAAATATTGCAAGCATCGGATGACCTGCCAGATTCCTGAAAGCCTCCTCGGGGCCATAACACGATGAAGATATACCGTCTGCACCAAGACCAATCCAGGCAAAAAAAGCGACGAGCGAGAGTTTGTGAAAAATGGATTTGTCTTGTAAGGTCTTGGCTTTGCCAATGAAGATGTTTTTTAATTTTCCTGCAAGCAGGGAACCGTCTAAATTATCAGTCATACAAAAAATAAAATGATTCGTTAATATCAATCTCCGGTTGACGGCGCAAAGAAACTCATCATTTTATAAGGGGATTATCAATATACAAGCGATATGTATAAAGATTTTATAAAGATTGAAAATTGAATACGGTCTGTCGCTTCAATATTTTTCCGGATTCTGAGAGATCGAAGGATTGAATAAAAAGGACCTTACGGGGTATTTCAAATTTAGGTAGCAATGAATGTAGAGACATTGTAAAATTTTGATTTTCAACATCATCAAAGGCATCACCTTCGATAAAAAGTGCTACAATCTCTCCCAATATCGCGTCTGGCAGACCATAAATGAAAAAACGCCGGTCAATTAATCCGGATAGCTTTTTCTCTATCTGCTCAGGATGTATCTTTACACCTCCTGAGTTTATAACATTATCAAAACGACCAATCCATTCAAAATGATAGTCATCCTTTATTAAGACCAGATCATTTGTGATCAAAGTTTCGGAAGTTAAATGAGGGGCATTAATAACCAGACAGCCCCTGGGATCAAGTGAAATTCTCGTATTTTCGAGTACCTCGTAGATTGACGACTTCCCAATGCCATTTACAGGACGGATTGCAATGTGGGAACTTGTTTCGGTCATTCCGTAAGTGGCAAAAATAGTTGAAGAAATATCCTGACAACGCATCTCAAGATCATAGGAGATCTCTCCCCCGCCAACAATTACTGTTTCAACTTTTGCATCGTTTAGTGTGTCGAGAGATTTAATGAGCTGATAAGGGGTAATGGCAGTGAAATCAATTTTCAATTGCTGAAACTGGAAAGGATTAGCCGAAGGCTCTGTTATAACCAGATTTATCCTTGAAACAAATGCCCTTACGATCATCATCTTCCCGGCGATATAACTAACCGGCAAACACAGCAATGCGTTTTTCCCGGCAGCCAGCTTAAAATACCGCATCGTCATCAGTGCAGAATTAATCATCATCTCCTTTGATTGCCTGATTACCTTAGGAATACCCGTTGAACCGGAGGTTTGAAGAACTACATAAGGCACATCAGAAATCCAATCAAGGATAAATTTGTAAATATCTCTTTCCCAGGTCGGAAGATTTCCCCTTTCCAGACTGGTCTCACAATACTCTGACAGCTCTTCAGTTTCATAATGGTGACCATTCAGGTTTAACGAGGAGAAATACTCAATCATCGAAACAGATTTAAGTCCCATTCTTTTCCTGGTAGGCAGTACAAATTACCATCCAGCATAGTTAAGGGCGATGAAATATTATTTGTATAAATCTGCCCGGTCCCCAACCCCTGAGGCAAAGGATTTTTAAGTCTGAATGTCCATTGGGCAATTGCATTTAGTCCGATATTGCTCTCCAGTGCAGAAGTTATCCACCAGTTGATTCCCTGTTCATCTGCTATCGAAGTCCATTTATTGCAAGCCATAAAACCACCTAACAACCCGGGTTTTAGAATGATATATTGTGGTCTGATTGTTTTCAGCAATTGTTCCCTTTGCCCATCGGAAAAAATTCCTATCAATTCCTCATCCAGTGCAATTGGGATAGGAGATTCGAGACAAATTTCTGCCATTGCTTCGGCTTGTCCCTGACGAATCGGTTGTTCTATTGAATGGATTGAAAATTCAGAAAACCGTAAAAGTTTTTCTTTTACATTATCACAAGTAAAAGCCCCGTTTGCATCCAACCGAATGGTAATATCCTTCGGAGAAAATTGTTTTCGGATATTTCGAAGAATATCCAGCTCAGTTTCAAAGTCCAGTGCCCCGACCTTGAGTTTTATCGTATTAAACCCATGCTGTAGTTTCTCAATAATTTGTTGTTCCATATAATCCCTGGAACCCATCCATACAAGACCATTGATTGGTATTCCTGCATCACCTTCTGTAAATTCAGAAGGATAAAGGACAAACTGCTCCTCTGTATTGCAGTTCAGATCGGCCACGGCCATTTCGAGCGCAAAGGCAATGGATGGAAATTCCGCCAGGTTTAGCATTTCGATTGGAACACCTGCATTTATTTTGCTGCTTATTTCAGTAAGCTTTTGCTCATAATCAGGGCGGTCATCAATACTTAAACCGGGGATTACAGAGCATTCACCGATACCTGTATATCCAATAAAATAATCATGCAGAAGGATGTACCACGAATTCTTCCGGGTAAGCGTTCCCCGTGATGTCTTAGCGGGAACTTTGAAATTCAGAATATGTTTAATTACACGTGCGTGAAGCATTCGATAATATTCAAATTACCATTCCTAAACCAAACGTAATTGAGAATAAAAGTGTCGAAAGTGATAGATTTCTAAGTTCCACATTCAGGTCAGAGGGAATTCTGTTGCGCAGAACGACTACCATATTTCGTATTAGAAATGGAATTGAAACCAAAAAAAGCAATTGCGTAATTGCATGATAGTTCAATACGACATAAACAAGTGCACTGATAACAGCACTGATGATTAAAGTTGCATGGTAGCGTCGGCCCCAGGTGCCTCCCATTTTTACAACAAGGGTAAATTTTTGAGTAAGTGCATCTGACCTTTCGTCGCGGAGATTGTTTAGATTTAAAACTCCAGTACTAAGCAAACCCAATGAAGAGGCAGGAAGTAACACTTTAAAATCAAGTATCTGACCATGTAAAAAGTACGTCCCCATTACCGCAACCAATCCAAAGAAGACAAAGACAAACACATCGCCAAAACCACTGTAACCATAAGGGTTTTTTCCAATTGTATAGTTTATAGCCGAACCAATGGCAGCAATGCCCAGGAGCAGATACAAAAGTTTGAAAAATACATTGCCATCCGGAAAACCTTCAAGAATTAAAATAATACCTGTAACTAAGGCAAGGGATGAGACCAGTCCTATTCCTCCAATCATTTGCCGGGGAGATATTGCACCTGTTGAAACCATCCTGTCAGGACCTATACGCTCATGATTATCCGTACCTTTAGTAAAATCACCGTAATCATTGGCGAGATTTGAGAGAATCTGAAGCAGCAGGGAGGTCAGTGCTGCAAGGAGGAATATATTCCAGTGGAAGACGCCGTCTGCATCAGCAAGAAAACTCCCAAGTATCGAACCGGAGAGTGCCAGTGGCAACGTTCTTAGTCTGGCTGCATGGATCCAGGGTTTTATCATTTTCTTACTATAAAATTTACGATTTTGTTAGGATCTCAATGTCAATCTGGCTAAGGAAACCTTGGAAATTTCCTGAAGTCAGGTTTGCGTTTCTCAAGATAGGCCTTTTTCCCTTCCTGTGCCTCCTCCGTAAGATAGTAAAGTAAGGTAGCATTCCCGGCTAGTTCCTGAATACCAGACTGTCCGTCAAGTTCGGCATTGAGGCCAACTTTAATCATACGCAATGCCAATGGACTGTGCTGCATCATTTTCGTACACCATGCCACTGTAGTGTCTTCCAGCTGATCGAAAGGAACAACTTTATTGACCAAACCCATTTCGAGAGCTTCACTGGCAGAGTATTGCTCGCAAAGAAACCATATCTCACGTGCCTTCTTCTGACCGACTACCCTTGCCAGGTAAGAGGAACCAAATCCCGCGTCGAAACTTCCAACTCTTGGACCCGTCTGTCCAAAGATCGCATTTTCAGACGCTATAGAAAGGTCACAGACTACATGCAACACATGACCGCCACCAATTGCAAAACCATTTACCATAGCCACTACAGGCTTTGGTATTGATCGTATTAATTTTTGAAGATCGAGTACATTCAGTCGCGGCACGCCATCTTTCCCAATATACCCTCCCGAGCTTTTTACGTTCTGATCACCTCCGCTGCAAAATGCCTTATCACCTTCTCCGGTAAGAATTACAGTGAAAATATCCGGACTTTCGCGGCAATAAACCATGGCTTCAATCATTTCCTTCACAGTATCGGGAGTAAAAGCGTTGCGATACCTCGGACGGTTGATCGTGATCTTGCCAATACCTTCAAAATATTCGAATTTAATCTCCTCAAATTCCTTAATGGAAGTCCAGGTTCTATTGCTCATATCAACTTTATTTGTTTATAATATTCTTTAAAAACTGCAGTATTAACACCTGGGTCAGTAACAATTTCAAGGATATAAGGTTTATCGGAAGGTTCAAAAAACCAATCGAGCCTTTCGGTTAGATCCTCTGAAGAAACGCATACTGAATAAACGGCTCCGAAGGCTTCGGCCAGAAATTTAATTTTTACCTTGTGTGGCGTTTCAAAAAATTCACGCGCCGGATTATCCGAATCATTTGGGTTGATCAGCCTGAAAATGTTTCCTCCGCCGTTATTGATAACTATAATCTTAAGATTGCCTTTGAGGTATTTATTCCAAAGACCGTTTGAATCGTAAATGAATGAGATATCTCCGGTAATGAGAATTGTCTGTTTTCCGGATGCCACGCTACAACCTGCCGCAGTAGAAATGCAACCGTCAATTCCTGAAGTGCCTCTGTTACAGTGATAAGTAATATTTGGTCCAACCGGAAATAATTGCGAATAGCGTATTGACGTGCTATTGGAAAGATGTAAATCCACACCTGCCGGAATTCGCTTTAATAAGGTATCAAAAACACTCAAATCTGAATAAGGCAATGCTGAAACAAGACTGGCATGTTTTTGCCTGATTTTCATCTCTTTGCCCAAAAGGGTATCACGGTAGCTACTTTCTTGTAATTCAATATTTTGCGAAAGAGATCCTAATAAAGGTTCAGGTAATGAAATTATTGAATGAGTTAATCCCTGAAAAGTATCAACATAGGAGGGTGAATCTTGAATATGCCAGTGCTGTGCAGGAGGAAATTGCCGTAAATATTTTTTTAATTGTCCGGTTACGACTGACTTACCCACTGTGATCAATATTTCGGGTTGAAATGCAATAAACTCATCTGAAGTAAGTGATGCGAAAAAACGTTCGGGGGATGAAATAACTGAATCAGAGTTACAATTTGAAATATTCTCTGCGATGATGACAAGAGATGGATCAGCAGATAAATGGGGTAAAATCTCACGCCGTCTCACATTTGGAATATCAGCTCCAAGGACCAACAGTTTTTTGTGGCTTTTATTCCATTTTTTACGAAGCTGTTCCGTCGATTCAGATGATAACACCTGTTGATCGGTTAGTGTTAATATGATTTTTATTTCATTTGCTTGCGGAGGAAGCGGACTATAGAGAGGTTCTCTAAGTGGAATATTCAGGTGAACCGGCCCCTGTGGTTGGAGAAGTGCTGTATTTAGGCCTACATTTACACTCCTGTTAAAATGCCAAAGGTCAGCATCCAGAGTTGTTTCAGCAGGTAATTCAAAACTTTCTTTAATATAATTTCTATAAATTCCGGCTTGTCTGATTGTTTGTCCGTCATACTGATCAATCCATTCGGAAGGACGGTCCGCAGTAAGAAGTACAAGTGGTATGTTCTGATAATATGCCTCTGCCACTGCCGGGGCAAAATTCAGGACTGCTGTTCCGGATGTGCAGATTAAACCTACCGGTTCCCGGGTGAATAAGGCAAGACCAAGAGCAAAATAGGCAGCAGAACGTTCATCAGCGATGCTTAGACACTCAAGTTTACCATGGCCTGTAAACGCGAATATCAGGGGCGCATTTCTGGATCCGGGTGCTATTACAACCCTGCGCATTCCATGCCGGAAACAGATCTCAGGCAAATTACTAACTCCCTGTTTTGGAGAATTCATATGGATTTAAACTTTTTTTGACACTCGTTACAAAGGTGGAGAGAGTCATAATCTTCTGTGTTGTTTCTTCCCATTCCCTCCTTGCAACAGATCCTTTTGTGATTCCTGCACCTCCAAAAAGTGCAAATCCCTCTTTTACAACTTTCAGGCAACGTAAATTTACAAATAGTGACGTTTGGTCTCCGATATTTACCGGTCCCAAAAATCCAGAATAATATTCACGGTTATGTTTTTCGACTTTCATAAGCAGATCCCTGGCTTCGGCCTTTGGCAATCCACCTACAGAGGGTGTTGGTTGAAGAGTGTCAATGAATTCGCCTAGTAAAGGTTTAATAAGTGATGCATCAAAATCAAACTGAGTTCTCAGATGAACCAGATTTGCAGCCTGATAGCTGTGAGGACCGTATTTTTCGTAGGATGTAATACCAAAAGTATGTAATACAGATTCGATATATCCTGTAACTATCTCTTGCTCATCGAGCTCCTTTGCCTTCCAGACGACCTGTTCAACAGGACTGACACCCAGAACCTGTGTCCCCGCGATTGAGGTAGTCTTGGCAACATCACCTTCTATTAGTAGCAGAGGCTCGGGTGATGCTCCCATCCAGCAACCAACGCCTGGAATCCGGAGTAAATAGACGAATGCACCGGGGTAGGCCTGGCAAAGTGAGTTAAAAAGAATGACCAGATCCACTCCGCTAATGTGCCTGTCGATTGTGATTCTGGATAAAACAACTTTATTTATAATTCCTTCGGCGATTTTTCTTTTTATCGCTTCAACCTGAGCCGTAAACTCAGCCAGAGTTGCCTGATGAATTGGTAAGGAAGAAATACTTTGGACATTGGTTGCCTTATAATTCAGAAGTATTTCAATAATTTCATCTACAGGATTATTGTCTGTATGAATGTAATCCGGTTCGAGTAGAATTGCCGGGAATGAATCGTTCGCCACAAAGGGGGCGATTACGAATCCTTTTGCATTTGTCAGATCACCAGCCCGTTCTAATTTCTGAGGATTACCAAGGTACTGAATGAGTGTGGTCACCTCCGATTCTCCCGGTTTCTGATAGGAAACAAACGGGATATCTTTGTCCAGACAAACGTTAAGCAGCCTGTTATTTAATTTTATGTTCTGAATTTCACTATTCTTTGAGGCAGTCATCATTGTCTGTTACATGAATATATACAAAAATAGCGGACACATCACTTTTTTTTCTGAACAATCATTACTGTGACGCGTCCAATCATGATTTTTCGGCTTGTCTCATCCAAAATCTCAACGTTCCAAACATGTGTTCGTTCACCTTTATGAACGAGATGAGCTGTTGCAAATACGAAACCGGAAGATGCACTTCCAACATGGTTGCCATTCACTTCAAGACCAACGACTGCTGAAACCGAAAGATCAGTCATCATTGCCGACCCCGCACTTGCAACAGTTTCAGCCAGCGCTAGGGAGGCACCACCATGTAATAATTTAAATGGTTGAAGAGTTCTTTCATCAACCGGCATTCGTGCTACTACAACACCCTCATCAACTGAAATAAACTCGATCCCGAGATTATCAATGAGTGAGTTCTTACATAACGCATTCATTTGTTGCACCTTTGACAACTCTTCCATTTCAGTTCAAACGTTTTAATGACAGACACGAAAAAATCACAATAAGCCCGCAAAAATAGTTTAAAACTAAGGATTTCCAAGCCAAATTAATTGAGTGCCGGAACTTTTCTTCCATTTTAGCAGCCTGATTACAATTAGTTGCAATTGTCAACTAATTTTAATTCTTTTGCCGGTAATTATTTATCAGAATGAAATCAGGAATTCCACTTGGTTATATGTTAAGCAGTAGCCGTCGGGTGTTCAAAAACCAGATGACTTCAGAATTCAGGAAAAACAATATTTGTCTGACTTTTGAGCAGTATGTTATCTTGAAATTGCTCGAAATGAATGCAGGTTTTATCCAGCAGGATCTTGTCGAGCGCCTGCAAACCGATAAATCCATTATCGTACGCCAAATCAATTGCTTACTGGAAAATAACTATGTTGTAACGATCCCAAATCAGGAAGATAAGAGAAAGAAAAATTTTGCACTGACAACCCTCGGGGCATCGATTCTAGGCCTTATGAAGGAGATTGCCTCTGAAGTAACAGACAAATTACTTTCGGGAGTACCGGAGAAGGAGCTTGAGATTTTTCAAAAGGTACTTGTTATTATCCAGAATAATTGTGAAAATGAGCAAGATATCTCAAAATATAACAATGATTTTCAAAAATATAAATAAATACAATGCAATTTTTAAAACTATTATGGGAATAAATACTCAATTGAAAGGAGCTGTTATCGTTTTCATCCTGTTTCTAACAGTTTCCTGTGGCAATCAGCCCCCAAAAGGGCAACCGGGAAGTGCCGCAAAAGTAAAGGAATATCCGGTAATCACTATAAAAAACCAATCAACAACACTATTCAGGGATTATCCGACTAAACTTCAGGGACAGCAAACTGTTGAAATCAGGTCCAGGGTAACAGGATACATCGACAAAATCTTCGTCGACGAAGGGGCGTTTGTTAAAAAAGGACAGGTCCTGTTCCGCCTGAATTCAGATGATATTCAGGCAACAGTGCGTTCAGCCGAGGCTATGGTAAAGGTTGCTGAGGCGGATGTAAGAGTAGCAGAGGTCAATGTATCAAAGACCAGACCACTCGTCGAAAAAAATATCATAAGTAAATTCGAATTGGAAACTGTAGAATCGACGCAAAAATCTAAGGAGGCACAGCTTGCCCAGGCAAAGGCAAACCTGCAGAATGCGAAGGCAAATCTTCAGTACACCCTAATAACAAGTCCTGCGGAAGGAACCATCGGAACCTTTCCTTACCGGGTTGGAAGTCTTGTCAGCAGTTCAACGGTTGAACCACTGACTACGGTTTCGAATACTCTGAATATGTACGCTTATTTTTCGTTCAATGAAAAAGAATTCATCACCTTGACAAAAGGTCTTGAAGGGAAAAATCAGCAGGAGAAATTCAGTAAACTTCCGGAGGTTTCACTTGTAATGGCCGATAATTCGATCTACGAAAAGCCAGGCCGTATTGAAACTGCAAGTGGCTTGATCAATTCACAGACTGGTGCAGTCAATGTTCGTGCAAGTTTCCCCAATCCGGAAGGTAATTTGTTAAGCGGGGGAAGTGGTACAATACGTATTCCACAGGTTATGGATTCAGTAATCATCATTCCACAGAAAACATCCTATGAATTGCAGGGAAAACATTTCGTTTATGTAGTAGGTGCAGGCAATAAAGTTCGCAATACTGAAATAGAAGTGCTGACCGGAAATTTAAAAGACTCCTACGTAGTGACGAATGGATTGGGTATCGGGGATCAGATCGTCCTTGAGGGAATAGCTGCTCTTCGAAATGATACTGAAATAAAACCTAAACCAGTCGCGACAGGGAATCTTTCGGAAAACATGGCTCCAGAAAAACAGCTTAAAAACTAAAACCAGAAACATGTTCAGAAGATTTATAGAACGTCCGATCTTATCGTCGGTAATATCGGTAATCATTGTTATTCTGGGAGTTCTAGGGCTTGTAACACTTCCCATTGAACAATATCCCGACATAGCTCCTCCAACAATCCGTGTCTCGGCTTCGTATACGGGAGCCAATGCTGAAACAGTATTAAAAAGTGTTGTAATTCCTCTCGAAGAACAGATCAATGGCGTCGAAAACATGACCTACATGACTTCGACGGCCAGCAATGACGGGTCAGCATCAATAGAAGTTTTTTTCAAGCAGGGAATCAATGCGGATATGGCTGCCGTGAACGTACAAAACCGGGTTGCCCGGGCTACAAGTCTGCTGCCGGCAGAGGTAATCCGTTCAGGTGTAATTACGGCAAAACGGCAAAACAGCATGTTACTCGTTTTTACTCTACGAAGTGAAAATGGAGAATTTGATGAAACATTTCTTCAGAATTACAGCAAGATCAATCTTTTGCCACAAATCCAGAGGGTAAATGGAGTTGGAGAGGCAATGGTTTTTGGAATGAAGGATTACTCGATGAGGATCTGGTTAAAACCGGATGTCATGACGTCGTATGGTCTTATGCCATCGGATGTAATCACTGCCCTGAACGAACAAAATCTTGAAGCCGCACCCGGGCGTCTAGGGGCCTTGAACCAGCAGTCGTTTGAATACATTCTAAAATACAAAGGGAGGCTGACACAACCAGCTGAATTCGAGAACATCGTTATCAAAGCAGATAAAGATGGAAATATCCTGCGTTTAAAAGACGTTGCACGCATTGAACTTGGTGCACTTGATTATTCAATTTCAACAACTGCAATGGAAAAACCCGGAATCGCAATGGCTGTTTTTCAGGCTGCCGGATCCAATGCACGGGAAGTGATCATCAATGCAAAAAAAGTCCTTGAGGAGTCATCAAAGTCCTTTCCTCCCGGCGTGAAATATCAGATTCTTGTCGATGCGAACGACTTTCTTGACAGTTCAATCGAAAAGGTTATCCATACCCTTCTCGAAGCTTTCATTCTTGTCTTTATTGTCGTATTTATTTTTTTACAGAATTTCAGGGCAACTCTTATACCAGCGATCTCAGTTCCTGTTTCCATCATTGGCACATTTTTCTTTCTTAACCTTTTTGGATTTACGATAAACCTCCTAACCCTGTTTGCGCTTGTTCTCGCGATAGGAATTGTCGTCGATGATGCCATAGTTGTGGTCGAGGCGGTACATGCCAAACTCGATCAGGGGGCAAAAAATGCCCGGGAAGCAGCTGTATCGGCGATGAACGAAATATCTTCAGCTATTGTGGCAATTACACTTGTTATGGCTGCTGTGTTTGTACCTGTGACCTTTATGAAGGGAACAACGGGCGTTTTTTACAGGCAGTTCGGAGTAACCCTTGCAGTGGCTATTGTCATTTCAGCCATTAATGCTCTTACGCTTAGTCCGGCTCTTTGTGCAATCTTCCTAAAACCACATTCACAGAGTGCGTCACATGGGAAAGGGGTTATGCAGCGGTTTTATCTGATCTTTAACTCAGTATTTAGCTCAATGACTGACAGATACAAAAAGACTACCAATCTTTTTATGTCACATAGGTGGATGGCGGCAGTTGTTATTTTACTTTTCTCAGGCGGATTATGGTATCTCATGGAAACTACTCCAACCGGTTTTGTACCGACTGAGGATACGGGACGTATGTTTATCGATATTAGTCTTCCACCGTCAACAGCTATGGAAAAAACGAAAATAGCCGTCGAGTCTGTTGAAGCTATCGTGAAAAATATTCCTGAAATTGAGAGTAGAACGGCTATTGTTGGGAATTCTCTGATCAGTGGCCGTGGCAGCTCCTATGGAATGCTCATCTGTAGTCTTCATCCCTTCGAACAACGCAAAGAGAAGGGTCAGGACATCAACAGCATCATTGGAAAACTTTACATGCTGACCTCCAAACTGAAGGATGCCAAGATAATTATCTTCACGCCTCCAATGGTTCCCGGGTTCAGTATCTCAGGAGGATTTGAATTAAAACTTGAGGACAAAACAGGAGGAGACATCAAAGTCTTTGAACAAAACGCAAGGCAGTTTCTCGGGGCTCTCAATCAGCGCCCTGAGATACAATATGCAATGACCTCTTTTAATACAAACTTTCCACAATACCAGGTTGACGTTAATCCTGCACGATGTAAACAAGCCGGAATTACGGTGAGCAGCGTTCTGTCGGCGCTTCAGGGTTATGTCGGGGGATTTTATGCCTCCGACTTCAACAGGTTTGGAAAACAATACAGGGTAATGGTCCAGGCTGAACCAAACTACCGCGGTAATCCACAGGATCTGGACAATATTTTTGTTAAGACTTCAAATGGGGAAATGGCTCCGATAACCGAATTTGTCGCACTAAAACGTGTTTTTGGACCGGAAAACATTACCCGGTTTAACCTCTATACCTCAATTGCCGTAAATGGAGCACCAAATTTCGGGTTCAGTAGTGGTGATGCAATCGCTGCCGTTCAGGAAGTAGCGGCTCAAACCCTGCCTCCCGGATACGGGTATGAATTTTCCGGTTTAACACGTGAGGAAAAATATTCGGGTGGACAATCAATCATGATTTTTATCCTGAGTGTTATCTTCGTCTTCTTTCTTCTGGCGGCTCAGTACGAAAGCTACGTGCTTCCATTCTCGATTATTTTTTCGCTGCCTATCGGTATCTCAGGTGCTTATATTTTTGCCAAAATTATGGGTGTGGAGAATAACATTTATCTCCAGATCTCTCTGATTATGCTCATCGGTCTGCTCGCTAAAAACGCTATTTTAATCGTTGAATTCGCATTGCAGCGACGTCACAGGGGAATGTCGATCGTACAGGCGGCCATCGAAGGTGCCACAGCCCGTTTACGACCCATTCTCATGACTTCATTTGCTTTTATTTTTGGCTTGATTCCACTTGTGATTGGCGGAGGTGTTGGAGCAAACGGTAACCGTTCAATTGGTGTCGGATCGGTAGGAGGAATGTTTATCGGAACAATGATTGGTATCCTTGTCATTCCAACTATGTTTGTAATATTCCAGACTCTTCAGGAAAAAATAAAAAAACCTGAAATTCCTCAGATTACCGGATTGGACGATATGGAAGAATAGTTTATAGTACATTATTTATCAAATGTTTATTCATGACAACTAAAATATTATTCCTTGCCGGATTGGCAATTGCAATCTGGTCATGCAGCATCCCGCAGCATTTCGAACGCAACACTGTAAATACCGCCGGTCTTTATGGGGTGGCTGAAAGTTCCGATTCTGCAACAATAGCAAATAAACCGTGGCGGGCTATTTTTACTGACGAACAACTCCAAAAACTGATCAACGAGGGTTTACAAAACAACCCTGACCTTCAGATAGCTATACAGAAGGTTATCCAGTCTGAGGCGTATCTTTCACAGAGCAAAGCCGCCTTATTTCCTGCCCTTTCGCTTGGTGCAAACGGCAATCATACACGAAATCCGGAATCTGTCTACCCAACGGGTCCTTCAGAAACCGGAACATGGCAGATAGGAGCCGAGGCAAGCTGGGAAATCGATATCTGGGGAAAGCTGAGTAGTTCGAAACGCGCTGCCTATGCTAATTTCCTTTTCAGTGATGCAGGTAAGAAAGAGGTGCAGACACGTTTGATTGCCAATATTGCAACGATGTATTACAGTCTGACTGCACTGGATGCAAAACTTGCTATTACAAGGCAAACAGTTAAAAATGATATTGAGCAGGTTGAGATCATGAAGGTGCTGAAGGAAAGCGGTAAGGTCACAGGTGCTGCAATCGTGCAGACAGAAGCAATACGTTATGCAGCAGAGGTGACAATTCCAGACCTTGAACAGCAAATCCGGGAGACTGAAAATGTCATTTGCCTCCTGATCGGTCGGGTTCCGGGCAAAATTGAGAGGAGAGCCATTGAAGACCAGCCTGAACCGGTAGTTTTAAAAACAGGAGTACCGGCCAGCCTTCTTGACAATCGTCCAGATGTTATGCAGGCAGAATTCAATGTAATGTCCGCCTATGAAGTGACGAACAGTGCACGGGCGAGCTTCTATCCATCGCTTACATTATCGGCTTCCGTAGGATTTGTAGCCACTAATATCAATCAGTTTTTCGATCCCAGAACATTTGCTTCCAACATCATTGGTGGCCTTGCCCAGCCCTTGTTCAACAAAAAATTGAATACCACCCGGTTAAAAGTAGCCAAATCCCAACAGGAGGAAGCGTTACTCAATTTCAGGAATACACTCTTAAAAGCAGGTGAAGAAGTATGTAATGCAATGGGGTCTTACGGATGGTCAACACAGAAAATTGCACTTCGCAAACTCCAGATTGGGGCATTGGTTAAATCGGTGGATTATACAAATGAATTACTCACTTATGGTTCGGCCAACTATTTCGAAGTACTAACCGCGAGAACCAGCCTCCTGTCTGCCCAGCTAAGCAGCATTAACGACCGCCTTCAACAGCAGAACGCAGCCGTCGCTCTTTATCGGGCCGTTGGTGGTGGATGGAAATAATTTCATTACCTGTATTTATTGAAATTCATCTGGTTCCATTATGAAAGGTAAGCATGACTTTCAGATAGATGCCGAAGTGAAGACAAATAATGACCGTTACCGGCTTTCACTTTCAGTTGGTCTGGAAGGTGGTTTTTCGTCGCTTACAATCATAAGTAACAATCGCAGTTCGATCTCATACAATGGCGAGATCATTGCCCCTGATAAGCCGAAAGATAATAAGTAGTCAAAGTTATAGCATTGCAGGTTTCTATTGTGTTCACAGATATGATTTGGATTGAAAACAATATTCGTATATTTGTTCTGATCAACCTCTAAATCATAAACCAATGGGACTATCTAAATTCAGCTCATCAAATTTTGAGATCGAAAAAACTGTGGATACTCTGATTCGTCTGGGGTTACTATTTTTTCTCATTGGTCTGTGCATAAGTTTTATTATGCCTTTTGGTTTAGTGCTTATTTGGGGAGCCATCATTGCCATAACCGTTTATCCGGTCTATCTAAAGACATTAAAATTAGTGAAAGGGCGTAAGATTTTGGCCTCTTCAATCGTTACTCTCCTTATGCTTAGCATTTTAGTCATTCCAACATGGATTTTAACAAATTCAATGCTAACCGGCATCATGCATTTCCGCGATATTTATAATCAAGGACAACCATTGGTTCCGCCTCCGGGTAATGAGGTGCGTGACTGGCCATCGTTTACGAAGCCCCTTATTAATTTTTGGCAGAGTGCATCCGATAATTTGCAGGGTGTAATCATCCAGCACAGGGATCAGCTTGCAGAACTTGGGAAGTGGTTGTTAGCTGCTTTGACAGGATTTGGTAAAGGTGTCGTTCAATTTCTCATTTCCATATTATTGGCAGCAGTTTTTCTTGTCTATGCAGTACCGTTAACAAATTCTTCAATTAAGGTATTCAAAAAACTCGCTCAATCGAAGGGTGAGTATTTTGCTGCACTCACCATAGGAACGATTCGCAGTGTTGTAATTGGGATCCTTGGTGTGGCTGTAATCCAGGCTGCTATGGCCGGGGTAGGACTTTTTTTGGCAGATATTCCCTTTCCGGGATTATGGACCCTGTTATGTCTGGTGCTTTCTATTATCCAGATTGGCTCGTGGCCTGTCCTCATTCCTTTAACCATTTACATGTATTCGACAACAAACCCGATAGTCGCCACATTGTTTGCTGCGTGGATGGTTATTGTTGTATTCGCGGACAATTTCTTGACACCTGTTCTGTTGGGTCGCGGGTCAGCAGTACCTATGCTTGTACTACTAATGGGATCTATGGGTGGCTTCATTACAATGGGATTCTTAGGATTATTTGCAGGTGCAGTAATCCTTTCAATTGGATATAAACTTTTTGTAGCCTGGATAGGGGGTGAGGAACAAGACTGAATGACCCTTTTTCATTACTAAACACAAGGATCCGGGAAAGAGATTAAAAAAGTTTTACTCCAACAGATAATGTGAGCGTTTTACCCTTGTCGGCAAAGCCAATTTTAGAGATGTCACCCTCAGTGGTGTTAGTAATCCCCCATGAATAACGGACATCAAACGTTAAGCTCATAACATCGAGACTGGCGCCCAACTGCCAGTCCCAAATATTCTTTTTGAAATTCTGAGGATCAAAATTCGGAAGATTAGAGCTTATACTGCTGCCGCTTTGAACAAACGACATCGCAGGACCGGTATACGCACGTACAGAAGCTAATTTTAGATCAATCAATTTAAAACCAATAAGTAACGGAACCTGAATCGTCTTGAGGTTTAGATTTTGATATCCCGCCGTCCCAGTTGCAGAAGTTGAATTTGTAGTACTGTTTAATGTCCCGTACAGGACTTCAGGCTGAAAATATAGTCTTTTACCTTTAATCCGGGCAAAGGCACCAATGCTATAACCGGATTTAGCTTCAGTAATAAAATCTCTGTAGGAATAGTTTAATGGACTTCCTGTTGCGAATTTACTGGAATTAAAACTTCCTTTGAGTCCCAGATCAAATTGTGCAAATGTTGTGAGAACAATTGCAACAAGGCTTATTGTGAGAATAATCTTTTTCATCGTTTTGTATTGTTTTATGAGGGAAAGATATAAATTTTTCTGTTACCTTCCTGGAATGGAAAATAATTTTTGAGTTAAGGATTCTGAGGTTCATTATCTCAAATCCTGATCACGATCAAAATTCATTTTCGCCCTGCTGAACCTTAAACCATTCTGTTTGTTAATTCTCACACAGTCAATCAAGCATAAACTATTAACCAGATATTTCAACAACGTTACAGAATACTTTATTTTTATTAAATTTGATAAAGTAATTGTTGTACAACTCTTTTCATTTTCAGTTAATCGACTCATATGAAACAACCACTGCTCCTTATTTTAGCTTTAGGATTATTCATCCTTACAGGGTGCCATAAGAAGGAAACACCAATTGCCGGGTTAAAAATGCTTGAAGGTGGAAAAGTTTTTGCCGTTCCAACAGGAACCATTGCAGATCAGTTTGTATTGAAACGATTCCCCGATGCACACATTAAGTATTACAACAATGTACTTGACTGTGCATTGTCTGTTAAAGACGGTAAGGCAGACGCCGCCTGTTATGATCAACCCATTCTGAAAAATATTGCGGGAAAGAATGAAGGCGTCACTGTCTTGTCCGAATTACTCGTTGGTGATCAATATGGGTTTGCTGTTCAGCTAAGTGATACTAAACTGAAGTCAGCAATAGACTCCGTACTGTCGGCTTTAAAAGCTGATGGTACTTACAAGGACATGATGAAGCGTTGGTTTCCCGATCATGGGGTTCCGGCACCTATGCCCGATCTGGTCACCAAATCGAATAATGGCAGTAATGGGGTGCTAAAGTTTGGAACTGCCGCGGTCACGGAACCGATGTCTTTCTTTGATTCAAACCACAAAATTACGGGATTTGATATTGAATTTGCCACGAGAGTTGCTGCCTTTCTCGGTAAAAAACTTGAAATTTCAGATATGGATTTTGGAGCCATGCTCCCTGCACTTATATCCGGGAAGGTGGATATGATAGGTGCGGGAATCTCAATCACAGAAGAACGTGCGAAAAAAGTACTGTTTTCACAAAGTTACTATCCAAGCGGTATCGCCGCCCTTGTTAAAAGCAATCCCGAAAAAGTATCAAGTTCACAACCCCTCAAATTGGGAACGCCTGAGGATATCAAGGATAGAAAAATCGGTGTACTTCTTGGCTCAATTCATGACACCTATGCCAACCGTGATTTCCCTGGTTCTCATATATTGACTTTTCAAAATGTGCCTGATATCATTACTGCTCTGAAATCTAAAAAGATAGATGTTGCATTTTCCGATCATATCGCATTGAAGGACATCTTTGGAAAGAATCCGGATCTGGACATCTTCGCTGCAAATATTTACACAGTGCCCATTGCTGCAGCATTTAACAAGGAAAATAACACATTGCGCGAAAAGTTTAATGTTTTCCTTAAAGAGATCAGGTCTAATGGTGTTTACGACGATATGGTTAACCGGTGGATGATAAAGGGAGAAAGTGAAATGCCTGAGATAAAAACCAATTCAAAGAATGGTCCCTTAAGAGTTGGAGTAGTAGGCGACGGTGGACTTCCCTCTTCGATACGTCAAAACGGTAAACTGGTGGGATTTGACATTGAATTGCCTGCCCGCTTCGCCGCCTGGCTTGGGATGTCCTTTGAACCTGTTGACATACCTTTTGGAAGCATGCTTGCATCGATATCCACCAATAAGATCGATATCGTCACCTGCCAGTTAATGATCACCGAAGAGAGGAAAAAACAGGTTCTTTTCTCAGATCCGTATTATGAGTCGGGAATAAGCCTCTATGCCCGGAAGGATCAAATTGCAACCTCCCAAAAGAAGAAATTAACTGTTCTGGAGGATATTGCCGATAAAAGAATCGGTGTTTTCACAGGAACCGTTCATGATGTATTCGTAAGTAAGAAGTATCCTAAAGCGCAAATCTTCAGGTTTGATGGAAGCACAGACCTGATAGCGGCCCTCTCAGGTGATAAAATAGATGTGGCAATGTTTGATAATGCCAATGCTAAACTCATCATGAAAAGGAATAAAGATCTGGGATTACTCACCGATGATGTCTTTAGTTTACCTCTCGGTGTTGGATTCAATAAAAACAATCCTGGTCTTAGAGATGAGTTTAATAACTTCTTAAGAGAAATTAAGAAAGATGGAACCTATGATAAAATTTATAAACGTTGGTTTGAGGAGGATGCTGAGGTGGCAGTTATGCCAAAATTTAAAGTTCAGCCAACAGGAAAAAAACTGATACTCGGCACAAGTGTAAATGATCTGCCCCATGTTTCACTTATGAATGGCGAGTATGTGGGTTTTGATATTGAGATGATCCAGACCTTTGCACAGCGAAATGGTTATGACATCGAATTCACGTCGATGCTATTTCCTTCCTTGATTCCTGCCCTTGCCTCAGGAAAAGTTGATTTGATAAGTGCAGGAATTGCTATTACCGAAGAGAGGGCAAAAAAGATTAATTTCTCAGATAGTTTCTGCGATTTTAAGACGGCCCTGATTGCAACAAAAAATAATTTGTCTTCTGTTAGCAGCACCAATGATGTAAAAGAAGGAAAAAAGTCCTTCCTAAAAACGGTCAGTGAGAGTTTTCATAACAATATAATTCTTGAGAAAAGATATCTTTTAATTATTGATGGTCTTAAGCTTACAATACTTATCGCTCTCCTGGCTGCTGTGGTTGGGACAATTATAGGTGGATTGGTTTGCTATCTCAGGATGTCAAAAAGAAAGATCCTCTCATTGACAGCAAGGTTTTACATCTCGGTTCTTCGCGGGACGCCAGTCCTTGTATTATTAATGATTATCTATTATGTTGTCTTCGCCTCCGTAAATATCAATCCTGCTCTCGTTGCCGTGTTCGCTTTTGGACTTAATTTCGGAGCTTATGTATCCGAGATGTTCAGAACCTCAATCGAAAGTATCGACAGAGGTCAGAAAGAAGCGGGTATCGCGGGTGGGTTCACAAAAATTCAAACATTCATCTATATCATAATGCCTCAGGCTATCCGTCAGGTGCTGCCTGTTTATAAGGGTGAATTTATATCGCTTGTGAAGATGACATCTATTGTTGGATATATTGCAGTACAGGATTTAACCAAGGCGAGTGATATAATCCGGAGCCGTACATTCGATGCGTTCTTCCCTCTTATTATGGCAGCAGTGCTTTATCTTGTCATCGCATGGCTGCTGACCTGGGCACTCGATTATGTCGAGATTACTGTGGATCCAAAAAGAAGTCGTTTAGCAAATCTAAGAAAGATAAAGAAATGATCGTAGTAAAAAACCTATCCAAGCATTTTGGCGACCTCGAAGTACTAAAGGATATTAACGCGGAGATCAAAAAGGGCGAGGTGATATCCGTCATCGGACCTTCAGGAACAGGCAAAAGTACGTTTTTGCGCTGCCTGAACCTCCTTGAGACTCCTACCGGGGGTAGCATACTTATTGATGGAATACCATTACTGGATAAAAACACAAACGTTCCCGGAATGCGACAAAAGATGGGTATGGTCTTCCAATCCTTCAATTTGTATGCTCATCTGTCCGTCCTGGATAATCTGACGATAGGACCCATAAAACTGTTGCATATAAAAAAAGAGCAGGCAAATAAGAGAGCCCAAGAATTGCTTAAACTTGTGGGCCTCGGTGAAAAAGCCAATAGTTTTCCTGATGAACTTTCAGGAGGTCAGAAACAACGTGTTGCAATTGCCCGATGTATGGCAATGGAGCCGGAGATTCTTCTTTTCGATGAGCCAACATCCGCCCTTGATCCAACTATGGTCAGTGAGGTGCTTGCTGTTATCCGGAAACTGGCACGGGAAGGCATGACTATGGTTATTGTAACACATGAAATGGAATTTGCCAGAAACATATCCAGTAGGGTATTTTATATGGACGAAGGTCTTATCTATGAAGAAGGTCCGCCTGAAATTATCTTTGTCAACCCTGTCCGTGAAAAGACTAAGGCCTTTATAAATCGTATCCGGAGTCTTCATTATCACATTTCAAGTCAGGATTATGACCTTTACGCCTTAAATGCTGAGATAGAAACATTTTGCGAAAAGCATATGCTTCAGGGTAAGACTGCCGAATTCATCTTACTTGTTGCAGAGGAATCTCTTGTACTGCAAAGAGACTTTCATGATATCGATATCAGTATTTCGTTTACTGAAAAAGATGGAAGTGTCGAAATTGTTTGTGAAGGTACCGGCGATTCTTTTAATCCGCTTGAAGAGGGTGCGCTTGACGATCCGATCGGATTGAATATACTTCGCAACAGATGCAAGAGCATTGTATACGCATACGAAAAAGGACGAAACATTCTTTCAATGCAAATCAGAGTTTAACTGGGAATTGGAAGAATTAGTACAATCCGGAAGGGAAATTTTAAATGAACTAAAATCACAAAAATTTTAATGCTAATCCATCACATTGAAAATCAGACCTAATAGTGAACGGGTGACGGGGGTCATGGATTGAAGGTCAAACCTAGAAGTGAACGGGTGACGGGGGTCATGCATTGAAAGTCAAACCTAGAAGTGAACGGGTGACGGGGTTCATGCATTGAAAGTCACCCGGTCACCTGGTCCACATATAATCCCGCGAGGGATTTGATACTGGTAGAAAATCGAATAAAATAAAAGTTCTCGTCCAGGCTTGGACGAAATATTCTGCCAGTATCCCAAATTAACCCCTAATTTAGTGCTTGTGACACAGTCTTCAAAACCAAATCCAGGATCAAATTCAATTCAATATTGAAATTTAAACAGATCATATCTGTAATTTTTCCCTATTGAGGCAAACTTAAATTCAAAACTTTTGCATCCAGTTGAAGAATATTACTCAACGAAAGATCCAGATTACCCGCAGGCTGAACAAGATCCGGCCTTCCGTCAGTAAATTTAACTGTAACCTGATATGAAATTTTCCGGTTTGTAAGATCCCCTCCTACAGGTATTAAAACAAAGGAAAACTGATATCGGGGCGCATCTTTGGCAAAGGGTATTTGTAAGGGTACAATGACTTTATTATCAGGACTGCTAAACAAGACTAATATGTTATCAATAAGATATGCATCAAAAAAATCTTTCGATCCTGAAAGGGTCAGATCATTCGGAACCGGACAGGTAACCGTCAGGCACATTTGATTGGAGTCCTTTTCGGTATAATTTACATTCAGAATCTTTCTCTCATCATAGCTAACGACATAATCAAGGGCAAACTTATTTTGGCCGATATTTGTATAGGATGCCTTAAATGCAGCTACCTCTTTTTCTACGTTTCCATTAAGCAGATTAGCAAGGATATTATCTCCAGAGCTAAATGTTTTGAGAATATCAATAAATGTTATCTCATGGGTATCTCCCTTTTTTGACAATAAAATATTCAGGCTGCTCAGATCATAGACCTGTGTATTATCCTGAACAATCAACGAATTAACCTTTACTTCACTATTAGTATTATTAGTGATTTTTATCCCGGTTGCATCACTGGATGCCGTGACAGCCAATCCTGTAATATTCGTCTTCACAAGCGAAATATCCAGGGCACTGGTTTCATCATCGTCCGAATTAACGGTAAGGGTCACAGGGAGAGCAAAACTATTGCGCAGGAGTTTGATAAATCCTGCCATATCATTCAGACCGACTTTTGAGAATGAAAGCATAAAATGATTTATGGATAAATCATCAGTCTGACCAACATAGGTTAATGTAATGTTTTCAAACAGGGTAAACGAACTTTGTGTTTTAAGTTCCATATTGCTTCCGGCCGGATACTCAAGAGCAATATCAGTTGCTATGTTAAGATTTTTCTTTAGAAGCGTTTTAAACTGAATAAGCTGATATTCTGATATTTTCGGAGCAAGCCCAATTGTCAGTGATGCCGAGCTTTTATCAGTCTGTGTATCCTCCATAATAATTACATTCTCCAGATAGGTGAAAGGAATACCATCTCTCAGCGTAATGGAATAAACAACGGGAACAATAAGAAATGTACCAGGCACAGTTGTTTTCTGGTAGACATTGCTGATTCCCAGACTTGTTAACACCGAAGTGTTAAATTTACCTGTAACTGATAAATACGTCGGGTTGGGGGCTGCAATAGGTTGTATATTTATAACAGGGTTTATCCATGCTGCCCAATCCTGTCCTGAGGACGCACCCGCATCAACACGAAGTTCAAGTTGGATGTCCTGGTTAGCCCATTTTGAAAGATCAGCGGAAATATCCACCAAGGCTCCCGAATATCTCTTACTTTGAGTGATAACATTTTGAGTGGTCAATACTCCGTTTAAAGTATAAATTACATTAACCGAGAATATAACACCATCAGAGTTTACTGCCCCGCTGAGAAGTCCCACTTTCGCATTAAATGTTCCGTTCCCATTAATTTTGAGTGGCATTACTCCCTTGATCATTCCATAATTAACCCACATCGGATGAGTCCTTAATGAATCATAGGTGCCATTATCTTCCATTAAAACCCTGCTGTTTATAACAAACCCATCACTGCAACCATCCGAACCCATCCAAGGAAGTGGTTTAATATTTGTTACACTTCCATTTGGCATAACTAAACCACCTGTCCACGTTGCTGTTGCGGCTGATGCCAAAATATTTATCTGGTTCGGATTGAAATTAATAAACCGAATCTCCTTAAATATGGAAACATCATTTATCCGTGACGAAATATTAATATTTCTAGTCAAAACAGGACGATTGAGTAGTACTGCCCTGTTGTCCGAAACACTCTCTCCGGTTGATACAACCTCACTTGCCGAAACAACCTTACGACTGACTACAGGTTCACCGGCTGAAAGTACCTGATTGGATAAAACCGGATTATTTGGCAATTCAACTTCTTTATTTATAACTACTTTGCGATTAAAGACAGGTGACATTTTATTTCGGTTTTTAAATAATAACTAAAAAGGAGAAGAGGCTGTATCAAACGATATGGATACAGCCTCAATATTTATTACTTAATCCCCAAATACTGATTTACCAAAGCTACTTTATCTGCAGGTACATCAGGCAGGGAAACTACTAAAGGACCACTTCCAACTTTTTGAATTACAGGACCTTGCCATTTAATTGACGGATGAGGGAAAGTTCCCTTAACAGTAACGGCAACCTGATAACTCCATGGGATATTTGAGCGTGCTTCGGAGGTATACGCTAAATACGACTGAAGAACTTTCGCGTTGTCCGCATTAAACAGTTTCACTTCAGGCTGTCTGTTAGCCTTTGAAAATGTCACACTTACCTCAACCTGAGGAGGAAGGTCCGTGTCCAGAATAATTGGTGAAATGCGGAGTGTTCCAATCGGATTAGCCGTTACAACTGCAGATTTCTCAGTCGTTTGGAAGTTTAAGATTACAGGATCCGTCACCTCAACACGGGGGTCGGCATCATATGTAATCCTGCTCATCAGGTTAATTTGATTGGTGTCAATACCTGCAGGTGCATCAGTATCCAACCGGGAAAAATCAAAAATGAAAATCGAATCTTTATTTGTTTCGTCCCATATAGCATTACCCATATCGTTAACCTTCTTTGGTGAATTCATATTCGCCATCACATAAGCCGGACTTCGGGATACTATGGTTCCCGTATGGTCCGGATATGAAGCAGTAAGGGCTATTTGATTGATTGGATCTCCGTCGTCCTTACCTGGGGCCGATGGCCAGAAGGCGTTTGCGGAGGCGACAAAATGGATTTTTCGGAAAGCATCATCCAAATGAACAATCTGAAAATAATTTTTCATCCCTGCATCATCCTGTCCCATCTTATTGGCCAGACCACACATGTCGGACGAAATGAGATTGTACGGAAGGTAGGATTCTGTAATTGTTTCTTTAAAATTAAGACTTTGATGAACCTGATCATGCTGCACTTTAACAGCTATACTCACGCCAACACACCCGCTGTTATCTGCTGCCTTTGCCGGGTCAGGTTTTGCAGGTGTCTGATCAACCATTGTCTTTAAAAACCAGTCCTGAATCTTATCAAATACCTTGTCCGTCTGGGCCTGATACATTTTTTGCTGATCTGGCGTCAGGATCATGTTGTCAATTGTAATATCATAAGTCAGGGCCCCCTGCTTTTGCAAATCGCTGAAAGCTCCCTGTACATCTGCCTTTGCCCATACGTACTGTGCCTTTACCTGGGCCGAAACATACGTGTAGCACATATCATAATCAGCTTCAATCCGTGCAGAAAAAGCATCCATATAAAACATATGCTGCAAACGGTGAGACACAAAAATCGGACTGCTGTTCCCCTTGAATGCCTGTTCAAGTATGGTTGCCGGATATTGGCCAAGCATAAAGGTAAAAGCATTTTCACCTGCCGGATTTGTTGTACCAGTAGATACTACATTCCCTTTATCATCTTTCACAGCTGTATCATAATTGGTCCCTTCGACAATACACATCCATGGATCGTCGCCAGTTGCCGGCTTGGCCGCACCCGAAATCATGTTAGAAACTGCGCAAAGATTTGATACGATTGGGACAACACCCAGAACAGGATCCGGCATTCCATCCATAATTCTCCACCGTGAAAGATTCGAAAAAATTGCATCCTTCATACATCTTGTCTTCAATTGCTGAATGGCTCCTGATATTACCTCATCGGGTATTTTAAGTGTTGAAGTAAATGCCAATACCCCACCGGCAGTTTCTGTCTCTGCTCCCTGAACATCTATGTTGTCATCGGCGTTCAGAACACCTTCGAATTTAACAAAGCTAAACTTATAGGTGCCGTCCGCATTTTGGGCCAACCGTGGTTTATCAGGCTGATAATAAAAGTACATTGGCTTACCTGCAGCTCTTAACTGTTCGTTAAAATAATCCGGAAAAATATTAAGCTGATAGGTTTCACCATCCTTTTGCTGAACAACCATCATCTGATTTGGTCCCCAAACAGGACCCAATGCGTTACCTTGAAATTGATACGACATAATTATTTATTTTTAAGAATCAGTTTAAAATTTCTAAGTTAATTACTACCACCGCTGTTATCAGCAGAGCCGTCAGAGGATGCAGATCCTGATCCTTCAGAATCACCTGAGCCGGATGAAGATGAAGTTGAATCGCCGGAGGCGTCAGCCGAAGTATCTGCCGATGAACTTGTTGAATTTGTATTGGTTGATTCGGTCGAAGTATCAATTGAAGTATCATCAGGAGTGCTGCTGTTGGAAGGATCTTCTGTGTTATTGCTTGTCGTACCAGCTGTTGCGTTAGTATCTGAGGTCGGGAAATGAACCATTTGAAGGTTCCAGCCATTTGCCTGGCTCATTGATTCGTATTTGGACGCAAATACGTCAAACGACTCCTCATATGTTTGGCCCTGATCTGGATCTATGATTTTAAGAAGTGTGCCAGCCCCGGTTCCGTCACCATTAATACCCCTGATGATACGCATATGTATAAATACAGGCGTGGCATCCGAAGGCACCTCATTATCCACAATACCAACAGGACCATAACTCTGGAGATACTGTAGTATGCTGTCAGGCGTTTCACACTTCTGATATTCAATAGTCATTCCCGAAGCGGTTGCAAGATCCTGAATACGATCAGGGGCAAGACCCGTGTTATCATCAAATATCTTCCGGAAATCACTCCCTAAAGAATCCATCGCCGTTTCTATTGTAAACGATTGTGTTTTTTTCCACGACAACATCATTGTCGTAACTGTGGCCCAGCAAGCCATAGATTTTGGCTGCGCAATAACAGGGATAATTCCCTGAACATCAAATTGAATCTGTCCCATTTTAGGTGTTTATTAATTTTTGTAGCGTAAGAATTTCTATCAATTGACTTGTAATTAATCAAATTTCTCATTTGGCACCCTTTTGAGCGATAAGATGTTCAGCAATGAGCTCAGCTGTAAAACGACTTATAGTATCATTGTCAGTAAACACCGATTGTGTATTATTCTGTGCCTTATATCCTGGTCCGCCTGGCTTCCCGGCAACAACAAAAGTTCCTTCGCCCGAGCCTGACCAGTTTGTGGAACCTTCTCCCCCGACCTTCCCATCAGCAACGAAACCTTTCGTGTGTGAGATTTGTCTTGTAGCAGATTGACCAATCACGAAATGGGTATTAAAGGCTGCCAGATTATTTGCCCTGTCAGCATCGAGTAAAGCCTTCTCGTGAACACCTCCGGCCTGACTCGCATCCAGTGTAATAAGCATTGTAATATTGGGATCCAGGGCCTTGGCCATCAGAATCGAGTTTAACTCATCGTCATCAAACCCAAACATATTCAGGTAAAGTGAGACGCTGCACCGTGAGAGAATATGTTTCAGAATGTCGTGTACATCATCGCGGCCAACATAAAACAAATGAAAATCTTTACTGGCATTGGTTGCAAATGATTTCTCCTGAGTGTATTGCTGGAGATCCAGCAAATCAAATGTCTGCAGGCTCTCGGAAGGTGTACCGAGTGAATTGCTTGAACTTTGTACTGTGTTTGCCATGTTGTTGTCTGTTTTTTAATTAATTGTAACTATCTGAAGAGCTGCTTTCTGAGGAATTATTCTCTGAAGAGCTATTTTCAGAGGAACTATTCTCAGAGGAGCTATTCTCTGAAGAACTATTTCCCGAAGAGCCATTCTCGGAGGAGCTGCTATTGGAGGCTTCGGGTCCAGGGTCTTCCGTTGAACCAGAATCCGTTCCTCCTGATGATGAATCTGAATTATTTCCGGTGGAACTTGTATTTATCACTATTCCTGTCTGTCCGGTCCTTATGGCTGTGTCCGGAGAAGAAGATGCATAAATAGAAGCTGATAGAGTGTAGTGAATAAATTGATTCGGGAATGAGCCATAATGGACATTCGCTAAAACTTTCGCCCCGCCATCCAATCCAGCGTCCTGACCAAAGGAGATCTCTTTAGAAGAGCCGTCATCCCCTTCAATCTTAAAAAGAACAAATAAAGCTCCCGATGGTAAATCACTATCGTTCTCAATCGTAGAACAGAAATCGTATTCTATGTTTGGCCGATGGTTATTTTCAACGTTTTTGCCGCCATCCTGACTGACATATACTGGATTTTCAGGATAAGTAAAAAATAATTTTGAGGAATCACTCTTCGGTTTATCACTACCACCGGATAAGCCATCTCCTGAATCAGGACCGGAATTGTTATCTTCTAAACTCATAATAGATTATATTTATTGTTAATACTATTTCAATTCATTCCAACCTGAGTTTTCAGACTATAAAAATTAATGAAACTTTCAGGGTAAACTACCTATCAAAAGGGGTACTTATCCTTATTTCAATATATTTTATTGAAAGAACCCCACAATCCAAAAGGATCTTATAATTAATAAAGCTTTCGTGATTTCTTTTCTAATGTTGTATAGGATTGTATTTAGAATTGTTACAAATAAAACATAAGTAGTATAATCCATACAAGTAATTGATCAGATATCGTAGAATGTGATGACCTGGTCTTAATAAAAAAGGAATCAAGTTGATTTTTAAGGGTTAGGAGAAATCAAATTAATGGATGAATTCCTGAAGTAGTGAACGGGTGACAGTGTTCAGGTATTGAAAGTCACCCGGTCACTTCAGAAAGTTTCATACATTAATTTGATTTGTCTGCAACAGGATTTTATCACAAAGACTTATTATACAGAATTATAGCACCTTGGAAAATTTAGACTGGTATAGCAATAATCAAAAATTGTTAATAATTCAAAAATCAAAGGAAGGTGTGCCAATTCTATAGTGTTTCAGAGGTAAAGGGATTTATGATAAAAGGTGCCGGTATCCGGAGTATCGGCAGGTGCATCGCACCGAAATATTTGTAGAAACTCACAATTACTAAGGTGCAGAGGTGCAGCGCACCGTAACAACTGCAATACAACTCCTATCCCAGCCGTCTCAAACCCCAAATCATGTTTTTCTGATAATCAGCTTTTTATTGATCGTCGTTCCGTTCATTTTTACATTGACAAAGTAAACACCACTCAAAAGTTCAGAAAAATCAAATAAAAAACTGTTATGCTCCTTGGTTACACTAATTTCCTTATTCAACATAACTTGTCCGCTAAACGAGATGATACTCATATCAGCAGTGCCATCCTGGTCATTGGAAATGATAATATTTACTACTCCTGCTGTAGGATTTGGATAAACCTCTAAACTATTGCTTAACAGGTCAACAATCACGTCTCCAATTGCCCCATCGGTGCCTCCTACCTGAAGGAAGTATTTCCGGGAAGGAGCCAAAGACAGATTTTCAATCAGCGCTGTGCCATCTGTAAGTGACCTGCCATTGTTAGTTGCAACCAGTTTATATCCCGCAGAATTTCCGGAAAGTAAAGGGGTGTAAGAGCTCGCGTCATAAACAGCAATCTGATCGTTAAATCCATGTGTGTCGATGGTGATTTTCCCGCTTGAGGGAGCGAGAAAAGTAAACCAGATCGTTTTTTGCATTGAAGAGGATGGAACCGCCTCACCACTCTCCAATGATGCACAGAAATTAGCGTATGGAACATTCCTGCCGGGATGTAGTTGAATGGAATTTTCCACATCATCATTGGTGGGCATCGACACCTGAATATTAACACTGTCGGCACTTGCACAGCTACCTTGTTTTCCAATGACTTTCAGCCATGAACTAAATGAACCATACTTCTTTACCTCTGGTCTAAGGGAAAGGAATATGGAGTCAGCACGGTTGACAGTACTTATCTTATCAGTACGTTCCATACTAAAAGAATAATTCAAGGCACCAGAAGCTGCAAATGGGTAATCAATAAGATTGCATCCGCAGACAATCCCGTCAGATCCCAATCCTGACAGCTTCACCTGAAGATCGCCTGCCTGAATATAATTCGTTCTTGTCAGTGTATCTGTGCCATTCGCATTAGCAACTATCAGGGATATTGTATAAATACCTGGTTGTAAAAACTTCACCTGCGGATTCTTTGAGTTGTGGCCTGAACCGCTGGAATATTGATAAGTTGATGGAGTAATATTCCAAGTCCAGGAGGTTGGACCGTAGATACTACTATCGTTAAGGGTGATTATTGATTCCGGACATATTCTGGTGAGTGCAGTTGAAAAGGCAGCCTTTGGCTTTACCTTGGAGTACGTCCCTTCTAATGATTTAATCCCCTTGCTGTCAGGATCAAGCCAGTTTTGAAGTTGAGTAGAACTGGAACCTCCATGATTCCAGGATACTGAAAACTTACCGTAATAATCCTCACCCGTTGATCCTCCATGTAACTGACCTATCACATGTGCATTCTGATCAAACAGAGGCGCTCCTGAAGACCCGCCTTCAACTTCGCCGGAAGTGAATTGTACATCCCAGTGCGTATTGGGCGCCGTAGTACTTGCAGTAGAGCCGGTATTGGGATCTGTCCAGGTCAATGTGCTGGAATAGTTAAACGGTGGTTTGTTCTCGATCGCGATACACTTAGCCGTTCCCTGAGGGTGGTGAATCGAAGTACCCAGAAGAGGGGTGCTGCCACTGGCATCCCAACCGGCAAAATAGGGAAGGTAGATGGCCGGTGGATACTCGTTCAGCTGAAGAAGTGTAAAATCGCTATAACTGTTGGTCGCTTTCAAAGTAGCGCCGGAAAGTGATTGTTTCCGAATAGCATCGGCTGAAGTACAACTGCTGTTTTCAAAATTAAAATAGGCAACAACAGTACGGGCCAAGGCTGGTGTGCTGATACAATGATTGGCGGTCTCAAAATATGGTGTTCCGTCTTCTCTTACATTATTAACCAGGAAACCTGTACAATCGTATGAATATTGACTGTCGTGAAATGTAAACATACAGACCGAATGTTTGGCATCCTGCCAATTGGCGCCCTGCGGACAATTGATCCCAATTCGAATTGAGGATGCCTTTAAAGGATCACGATAAGACTGTGTTATGGATTCAATGACTAGTTCACCGGGAAACGACCGGCCTGTAGGTTCAAAATATTCAACAATTGCATCCTGACCTGGTATATCCGAGATAATAAGATGATTGCCTGCATTATTATTATCGTGTGTAAAGGCCCCGAGAAGCTCAGAGCGGGTTTTGTTGTAAATAAAAACGGTTGCACCATTAGGCAGATGAAAGTTCCCGAATTCAATGCCGATTGAGTGACATTGGCTGGAATGAAATTCATATTGCCAGATAGTTCCCTTTCCAGGAATTGCAGTCTGCACTCCTTCGGCGATTATATCGATAGCAGTCTGTTCAACAACACCATATCTGTTTGGAATTCCATTTGCCCTGTCTTCCTGAAGAAATTTAACAATATCAATCGGTCGAAGTTCCCGTGAGGGGATAATAACAGCTGACTTAAAATCCGGATTAAAACTTTCCGGCGTTCCCGGTTGAGAAATCTGGGCATTTGATGTATTGAACAGGCAGACAAATTGGAATATGAGTAATATTAAGTTTCTTGTTCTATTCAGCTTTAGTATATTTTTCTTTAACACGATGAATCCAATTATTAATAATTCAAATCTTTGAAATTATTTTTCAACAATTACTATGCCGATATTTTGGACATTCATATGAGACCAAAAAATCGATATCATAGTAACAGATTAGCAGAAGTAATCAGGATTCAGACTTGTAAGTCCAGGCATACCCGGATCATAACGGGAGATCAGAAATGTCCGGCTCATCGTTAATTGAACAGATTTTCCACAAAATTTCCGGGTGCAGAGCACTGAAATAATTGTAGAGAATTAGAATTATTTTCCTTCTGAGATTTAATTAAAATGTTTCTCAATCATCTTTTTTAATGAATCAAATGCAATTGGTTTTGAAATATAGTCATCACATCCGGCTTCCAAAGCCTTTTCCCTGTCTCCGAGTAAGCCAAAAGCAGTTTGTGCAATAATTACGACTTTCTTATTAAAATCCCGGATCTTGCTTGTCGCCACATAGCCATTCATTTCAGGCAACTGAATATCCATCAGAACCAGATCAATATCAGGGTTATTTCTGCATTTCTCAATGGCTTCAACACCTGTTTTAGCAAAAAGTATTGAATCACTAACCTTTTTCAGGAAAATCGAAATCAATCTGGAGGATGGTGCATCATCTTCAACAATTAATACTTTAAGTTTTCTGACCGTATCTTTATCAGCAATTGCTGAAGCGGTCTCTTCTAAAATCTCCTTATTATTAAACACAATATTATAGGGCAAGGTAAAATAAAATGATGACCCTTTCCCCTCTTCACTCTCTAAACGGATTTTCCCGCCTAACATTTCAACATACGATTTAGCTATAGCAAGGCCTAATCCTGCACCCTGATAAGCATTCCTATCTGCAATATCTGCCTGAATAAACCGTTCGAATACTGCATCGTGTCTATGGGCTGGAATCCCGATACCCTGATCGGTTACAAAAAACTCAAGGAGCGATGCAGCATTTTCAGTAACTACTGATTGCTTGGTGACCAGGTTATAACCAAATTCAATTGTACCATTTTTACTGTATTTAATGGCATTTTTTATAAGGTTTGTAAGAATCGCAAATACTTTTTCACGATCTGTTTTAATTATTGACTGATTAGAAGGAAGTGAGTTTTTCATTACAAGGTGAATTCCCTTTGAATCACATTCGGGCTTAAAAAAAGTAAAGAGGTAATCAATCTGTTCGTTGATATTCGACTCCTTCATTTCAACTTTCATCAGTCCCGATTCAATTTTTGAAATATCAATAATATCATTGATGATATTTAGCATCCGGATACCACTTTTTTCGATGAGTTCGACATATTCGTGTTGTTCTTCTCCTGACAATTTGGGTTGTTTAAGGAGTTCTGCAAAACCCAGAATACCATTCATTGGAGTGCGGATCTCATGACTCATATTGGCAAGAAATGCTGATTTTAAACGATCGCTCTCTTCTGCTTTATCCTTTGAAATCATCAGGTTGTTTTCATAAACCATCCTTCCTGTAATATCCTGAAAAACTTCAAGCATCGCCTTTTTACCATCATAAATTATACCTGTGTGGATAATCTCAAATGTTTTACCCCCAAGTACATCCTGCGATTCACATGTTTGCGTTTCGTCTATTGTTATTCCATTGATAAGCGGACAATCTGCGCATTGAGTTTTATCATCCCGATATACCTCCCAACATTTCTTCCCTACTACTTTCTCACTAAAGAACGTGCTGAACTTTTCACTTTGATATTTAATCGTTCCTGTCTCATCAACAATATCCATCCCGAAGGGAATAGTTTTAAGAAGCGACGTACTAAACTCGTGGCTTTCCCTTAATAATTTTTCAGCTGTTTTACGTTCTGTAATATTGCGAACAACCTTTGAAGCCCCAACTACCTTACCCAGACTGTTCAGGATCGGTGATACCGTTACCGAAACATCAAGTAAATTACCACTTTTTGTTAATCTGACTGTCTCAAAATTCTGTATGCGATTACCAAGTTTGATATTATCCAGAATTTGGGATTCTTCGTTCCGAAGATCTTCTGGTATAAGTTGCATGATCGAGTGCCCGATCATCTCGTCTTCAGAATACCCAAATAATTTTTCTGCACCTTTGTTCCAGCTGGTAATACTGCTATTTAAATCTTTTCCAATAATAGCATCATCTGAAGATTGTACAATTGCCGCAAGATGATTAACCTTTTCCTTAACCTCGACATAATCAGTGATGTCACTGATTGTTCCAATAAGTCTGACTGCCAGGTTATCGGTATTAAATTCAATCGCGCCTATTCCATGTACCCAGCGCTCCTCTCCGTTATCCTGCCTGATGATCTGATATTCCATGTCAAAATTTTGTTTTTTTTCCAAAATTTCATTGATAACATAGTCAGTCATTTTGGTTTGCCAGTCAGGATGAACGATGGATGTCCAGCCATCAAGTGTTCGCTCAAAATTTACCCCGATGCCAAATATTTCATCCAAAATTTCCGAGCTTTTCCAGTTACCTGTTGATAAATCCCAGACAAAACTTCCAATGCGGGCCACTGCCTGAGATTTCCTAAGAAGATGTTCGCTTTCGATTAAGGCTTTTTGCGCTAGTTTGCGTTCGGTAATGACATCGAAGATTGCGATAAAAAATCCACTTTTGGGGCTATAAACCGAAATGAAATACCAATCGTTAAGTGACTCAACAAATGTTTCAAAGGTTTCAGGTATTCCTGTGAGTGCAACCCTGCCATAGGTTTCTATTAAATTACTATCTGATTCTCTGATTCCGGGTATAATAACACTCACTTTTTTCCCTGTAATATTTCTCAAACCTGTTAATGACTCAAATGCTGCATTAACCTTAAGGTAAATGAAATCGTTGGGTTTTCCATCCTCAAAAAGCATCTGGCAATAAGCAAATCCATTTATCATATTCTCAAAGAGTGAACGGTATTGTTCTTCACTTTCCCGCAATGCCTGCTCTGCATATTTACGGGAAGTAATGTCGATACCCATGTTGGCATAGTGATCAGAATCAACCATAAAGACTGAAGTCAGATAGCTGTGTCCATTTGCCTCGAGATAAGTTTCAAAAGTCTGTGCCTTACTGTTGGATAATACCTGTTGTATAATTTCGAAATAGGGAGCCATCAAATTGGCTCCGAAAAGTGCCAGTACACGTTTCCCAATGGCGGATGCTCTGTTTAATCCTAAGCTGGCTGCCCCAAGTTCATTAATGGCAGAGATTTCCCAATCGATAATAAGACCCGCATCGTCGCGGATAAGCTTATATATGACTCCGTTGAAGGGTGCCTGGCTGAGAAGTGCCTCGAAGCGTTTGGAACTCTTTATCAATGCTTCTTCTGCAAGTTTACGCTCAGAAATATCAATAAATGTGCATACCACCTGTTTTACCATCCCGTCTCCACTTAATTGAGGAACAGCACTTACCAATAACCATACACGGTCTTCTGTAACCGGCCGGTAAACTCCCATTACCACATCCATTACCGGACACTTTTTCGCAATAGCTTGTGGAACAGGATGCGTATCTCCAGGGAAGGGTAAACCATCCTCATGGATGACATTCCATTCAGGGCTGAATGAGCTCCGCCCCATTAGCTGATCCTCGCTAAGCCCCAACAATTCAAGGGCCTTTTTATTACTCATTAATATTTCGGCCTTTGGACCCTGAAGCAATACTCCCACCTGCATTTCGTGTACCAAAAACGACAATTGCTCCCTGCTTGATTTTAGTTCCTCGGTGAGTTTCCCCAGTTCCCTGTTACGTATATCAAGTTCGTGGACAAGCCGATGAATTTCAACTTCCGAAGTGGAGTCGGAATTAATTGAAAGGTCGATTTTTTTAGCAGGCAGTTTGGCAAGTTTATTCACAAATAATGATGAGAACTTTTTGTGAATGAAGGAAAAAGGTGCTGTTAGTTTGATCCGCTTTTTCATAAATATTGCTTATTGACGATTCGTTAACTCTTATATCAGAATTATACTTGCCAAACCTGATCCTTAGTATTCAAATTCGCAATGATTTTTCTAATTGGACAGGATTATAAACAATTTTGCAGGCTATAGTAAGGGTTAGTGTAAAGATATAAAAAAATAAACTTAAATGTCAGGAAAAATAACATGTTTTGGATTTAAAAATCTCAATGTATACAAATGTACGCAAACTACCAATCCTTAGGTGTATCTGAATACCAGTATGAGTTCCGACTACCATTCAAAAGGGAGAAGCATTGAGATAACGATTGTATATAATTCATAATCTATGTAATCCGTAATGAATGTATTGAAATATTGATTATAATTGATTTTTAAATATAGTTTCCGTAAAACCTTTTTCCTAAATTGCAGACTAAATGCACGTGAAAAGGTCAGAAATATTATAGTATGGTAATTACGGTGAGTTTCAATGGATGAATTAAAATTACTTTATGGCTTAAGATCCGGTGATAAAGCTGCCTTCGAAGAGCTGGTATCTATTTACTCCCACAAAGTCCTTAATACTTGCTTTCGCTTTATTCCCAATCAGAAAGATGCCGAGGATATTTCGCAGGAAGTATTTATTGAAATCTATCAATCGATTAAAACTTTCAAGGGAAATGCAAAACTTTCATCCTGGATATACCGGATAGCAGTTACAAAATGCCTGGATGAGATCAGAAGACAAAAACGAAAAAAGCGACTTGTTGAAGCCGGGAGGATGCTGCGACTTGATGAAATTGGGGCATGGATTGGCGGTGGTACCATGCCGGATAAAAAGTTGAATGAAAAGGAGAACGAAAATCTCGTCTTAAAAACGCTTGATAAATTACCTGAAAATCAAAGAATAGCATTTACTCTTAGTAAAATGGATGGATATTCAAACAAAGAAATTGCACAGATTATGGATACCACTATTATTGCCGTTGAGTCATTGGTATCTCACGCCAAGAAGAAGATCACCTCTGAATTAATAAAGATTCTACAAAAATAATTCCTCATTTGTGCCAGCATAGAAATTAAAAAACGTCTAAAATATAACGACTATGGAAAAAAATAACGTACATAGAAAAGCAGCAAAGATGCTCCATGATTTCGAAACCATGGAAACTATTCTCCCTTCAGCAGAGTGGAACGATTCGCTGATGGAGAGATTGAATAAAGTGAAATCAGGAACATCTATATCCTCCTCATTTAAGAAGTTCAACGCTTTATTGATACTTATTGGGTTTATCAACCTTTGTTTTGTGCTAAATGTCCTGCTTATGAAGTCTCCGGAAAAGCAGCTCCGCGAAAAAGAGCTTATGGAAATTTCAAAAGAATTATTGATTAATCCTTCATCTATAAATCATTAAGCCATGGACGTTTTCACTCAAAATAAGATTCTAATTCGTATTGTCATTGTACTTGTCGTGTTCAATCTGATTTTCATAACACTAATTCTCAAAGAGGATTTCAAGCCAAGGAATCAGAAAAATCCCCCAATTAATGGGAAGGGCGATGTGTCTGAACTGTTAAAGAAAGAACTTGGACTAAATGAAGACCAGACTCAACGGGTTAAGGAGTTGCGTTCGGCATTTTTTGAAAAGGAACGGGATTTATCAGCAGCAATCCGAAATGAACGTGACTCCATGAATGAGGTCATGTTCAGCAAAAATACCGATGAAACCTTGATTAAATCGTTGGCAAAAGAGATTGCCGACAATGACTATAAAATGGAACTATTACGATATGAACAGGCCCTAAAGCTGAAAACGATCTGTACCCCCGTTCAACTTGAGAAATTTAACGGTTTGGTAAAGGAGATCCGCGATTATTTCAGGCCGGACCCCAAACCAGACAAAAGATGATCCTTCGTTTATTTCAGAAAAACCCTGCTTTCGCCCTCTTGTTTTTAGTCGCCTTCGTGGCTTGTAAAAAGAATGATCCAATAGTCACTCCAAAGAATGACGAAATTGTTAAAACGGGGAATCTGAATTTAAACGAAATACTCGGCAGACCAACTAATACTTCGGTAACGATAAATATCCTTTTTGATCAGCCGGAAGAGGTATATTGGGAAATAGGAACCTCATCCGGAGTTTATAAATTAAAAACAAATATCTACACTTCGCTTAAAGGTGTTCCTACTTTGGCTGACTTCACTAATCTAAGTCAAAATACTAAATACTATTATAGAACAAGATACCGGACATCAGGATCAAATGATCAGTTTGTCGCCGGTGCGGAGCATACTTTTCATACACAGAGAAACCAGGGAGAATCCTTTGTATTCACTGTAGAATCTGATCCTCATCCCTACGATAAAAAAGGCTGCCATAACCTTTGGCTTCTCACACTTCAGAATCAACTTAAAGACAATCCTGATTTCATGTTTGATTTGGGAGATACTTTTGGTGATGATCATAATGCCTCAACAATTACTTCTGATGAGGTGAAGCAGCTTCATTTGAATGACAGGGCATATTTTGGTGCAGTTTGTCATTCGATGCCTTTGTTCTTTTGTCTTGGAAATCATGAAGGAGAATCCGGATACTATCTTCTGCAATCGCCTCCGGATAACCTCGCTGTTTATGGGAATATCTGGCGCAATTATTATTATCCTAACCCATATCCTGATGGATTTTATACAGGAAACCTGATGATTGAAGGAAATCCAGTCGGAAAACCGGAAAATTATTACTCCTGGAAGTGGGGCGATGCTCTCTTTGTAGTCATTGACGTATACCGTTACGCTTCGTCTGGCGAAAAACCGGAAAAATGGGACTTTACTTTGGGGAAAGTACAATACGACTGGTTAAAATCCACACTAGAGAACACAAGTTCAAAGTACAAATTTGTCTTTGCCCATCACGTAAGAGGCCAGGGAAGAGGAGGCATAACGAATGCAAAATTCTATGAATGGGGAGGTTATGAAGAAAATAACAACTCTTACACTTTTGATACTAATCGCCCCGGCTGGGGAAAACCCATTCAGCAGTTATTTAAGGATAATCATGTAAATATCTTCTTTCAGGGTCATGATCATTTGTTTGCCCATGAAGTACTTGACGGAATAACTTACCAGGAGGTACCCATGCCCGGCGATTCAACCTATATCCTTGGAAAAACGGCTAATGGTGCAGCATATACATCTGATGTCATAGATGGAAGTGGTTATATCCGTGTGACAGTATCGCCATTAAATATTAAAACTGAATATATTCAATCATACCTGCCAAAAGATGAGAACGGAACACAGAAAAACAGGATGACATCATTCAGCTACACCTTAAATTAGCCACCCTGTTTATAATTACATGGATTGTTGGAACCATATAAAAACCTACACCGAAAAATGAAAAATCGACTTATTAAATTGATCAATAATCACTTATTGATATTATTAGGGTTAGCTTTACTTACCGGAATCATTATCGACTGCTCTAAAAAACAGATTACCCAAAGCCCTGAAGAAAATCCTCAGCAAATAAATCAATCCACCCAAAAATTCTCAGAGATACTTGGCAGACCAACCAATTCTTCGGTTACAATGAATATTTTAATGGGGCAGGCTAATGATGTATATTTTGAATATGGAACGTCATCTGGTAATTATACCTTAAAGAGCTCAAAACAAACTACTGTTACGGGTACACCTTTACAAACAGATCTAACCAATCTTATTGCCAACACCAAGTATTTTTACAGGACAAGATATCGGCTAAATGGATCAACTTCGGCCTATTCAGCCGGTTCTGAACACTCATTTCGCACCTCAAGAGCGGCTGGAGATAGATTCACGTTTGCAGTGGAAGCCGATCCACACCTGGATGTAAATTCAGATACTTCGGCGTACAAACTGACACTTCAAAATATTCTTTCTGCAAACCCGGATTTTATGATTGATCTTGGAGACATGTTTATGTCTGAAAAACAGACTGGTGTTAATCAGACAATCATTACAGACCGGCATCTTTTATATCGTCCATTGTTTGGAAGTGTCTGTCATTCAGTACCACTTTATCTTGTCATTGGGAATCATGAGGGTGAACTGGGATGGATGCTGAACGGTACCAATAGCTGCCTCCCTGTAATGGCATCAAACACCCGAAAATTGTATTATCCAAATCCGGAGCCAAACTCATTTTATTCAGGAAATTCTAGTACTGAGAATTTTGTGGGGCTTCGTCAAAATTATTATTCCTGGCAGTGGGGCAATGCCCTATTTATCATCCTTGATCCCTATTGGTATACAACTAACAAACCCGGATGGGGCTGGACACTGGGAGCGGATCAATACAACTGGTTTAAAGGTGTGATCACAGCAAGCACAGCAAAATATAAATTTGTCTTTTGCCATCAACTGGTTGGAGGAAATGGAAATGATGCCCGCGGAGGAACCGAATTTGCACAACTATTTGAAATGGGAGGAAATAATACAGATGGAAGTTACGGGTTTGACAGCAACCGTCCGGGATGGCAGAAACCGGTTCATCGCCTGATGAAAGAAACAAATACTACCATTTTCTTTCATGGTCATGATCATTTCTATGGGAAACAGGAAAAAGATGGGATTATCTATCAGGAAGTTCCACAACCTTCAAACAAAAATATCACAAAAACATCTGCTGCGGATTATGGCTATGTTAATGGTATTATCCTTCCAGGAAGGGGCTTCCTACTGGTCACTGTAACTAATTCAAATGTAAAAGTTGATTACATAAAAACCTATCTGCCGGCTGAAGAAAATGGAACCGAAAAAAACAAGACAGTCGGCGACTCATATACAATCAATTAAAAATCATGAAACGCTTTATGGTAAACAGTAGTCAACAAAGGTCTTTCGTTCTAAGTAAAACAAGGCTCATGATTTACACGACACTAGCATGCTGCGTGTTATCTTGCACATCCCATAAAACTATTAATGAGATCCAGTATGATTCCGGATCAAAAATTCTGTTGCCTGATACAGGACAGACATTTAGCTTTACAAATACCGCCGGTGAAGATAGCGACTATTCTTTTAATCCACAATCATTTACCGATAATAAGAATGGAACCATCACGGATAATATCACCGGCCTGGTATGGCAGCAAATGGATGGAGGAGAGATGACATTTGAGAATGCCGGAAATTACTGTTCATCCCTTAATCTTGGAGGGAAGAATGACTGGAGACTCCCAACAAGTCATGAACTTTTTGATATCAATGACTTTAGCAGAATAAATCCGGCTCTAAACACGACTTACTTCACCAATACTCAAGCTGAATACTGGTGGACATCAGATCTCCGCATTGATGATCCAACAAAAGTATGGGTTGTGAATGCTGGCGGAGGGGTTGGAGCACATCCAAAATCAGAGACTGTGAGTGCAGGTGGAACAAAACAATTCCATACAAGAGCCGTAAGGAGTAATAATTCAGCGCCGGTTATTATCAATCATTTAAATAACACTGGAGTCGGAACAATTACCGACAACCGTACCGGGTTAATCTGGCAGCAGATTCCCTCCCCGAATACGATGACCTGGGAGGAAGCGTTAACTTATGCGTCGTCTTTGGCTCTGGGAGGAGTAACAGGCTGGAGAATACCCAATATTAAAGAAATTCAATCCCTTAATGACGAAAAAATATTTAAACCATCTTTCGATAAAAACTATTTTCCGTCAATATCCTCCGGTAATTTCTGGTCTTCAACTTCCATGCAAAATGCATCATCGAAAGCCTGGGATATTAATGTTGATTATGGTATTGTATCCTATAATGAAAAGACTGTTAAGGAATACGTCCTCTGTGTGAAATGAACGAATACAGACATATAAATCATAGGATGAATATTTTACAAAAAACAGGCTTATGCCTCGGACTTATTAGCGCTCTCATTTGTTCCTGCAAAGAGAAACCAGCTATTGAATCCCCGCAAATTTCAGATCCGGTAATTACCGAATTTACAGAAGTTAAGATTACTGGTGGTGAATATGAAATGGGCGACCATTTTGGCTTTGTGGATCCCGCTCATCCGAGCGATGAGACACCTGTCCACAAGGTAAAGGTCAATACACTTTATATGACTACAACAGAAATCACAAACAAACAATTCCTTGATTTTCTAAACAGTTCTTTAATAAAAGTGGTGATCGAGGTGCGCAATAATGTGGTTTATTCTATTGGAAGCACAATAAACTATTACTTAACCTGGCAGTATGCCCACTTTTACAGTATTGGTTACGACGGGAAAAGTTTTTCAATAGTAGATTTCAGGGCAAACCACCCCGTTGTGGGTGTGATGTGGGCAGGGGCAGCTGCCTATTGTAATTGGTTAAGTCAACAGAAAGGACTACAGGAATGTTATAATCTCACCTCAGGAAGTTGTGATTTTTCAAAAAACGGTTATCGGTTACCTACTGAGGCAGAATGGGAATATGCTGCGAGAGGAGGAAATACCAATCCATACCTTAATTATCCTACTGGGAATACCATTGATAAAACAGCCGTTAATCTACCCGATTCCGGTGATCCATTTGAAACAGGTGATTTGCCCTATACAACACCTGTTGGGTTTTATGACGGTAAACTGAAGCAAAAATCTGCGTATAACTGGCCTGGAAATGCCTCAACTTACCAGACAAAAAATGGTGTAAATGGATTTGGACTGTATGACATGCAAGGAAACGTATGGGAATATGTCAATGACTGGTATGGACAAAACTATTACACTATAAGTCCTTACGATAATCCCAAAGGACCTGATTCCGGTTTTATTATGCCGGATGGAAAGCCATACCGGGGAATGCGTGGAGGAAACTGGTATAATGGTCTTGTTGCAGCAGGTGTCAATGATGGTCATTCGAGAGTTTCAAATCGGAATCCGTCCTATTATAGGGGACCACAGGATCCAAATCACCCGTATTACCATCTGGGATTTAGAATAGTCAGAAATTAGATATTTCATTCATCCGCTTAAACAATCAAAAATTAAGTCTGTTATGAAAGCACAATCCCCAATTCCAAAATCAACCTTTCAGAAGGGTTTCTGGTTCGTTCTCTTGTTATTTACTGCCTTTCAAACTACCAAGGCACAGCAATTCACAATTGATGTCACGCTTGCTGATCAGGGTCAGCAAAACACGATTGCATTCGACGGGCTGGCTTTCCTAACCGGCACCCTGGGATCCGATTCCTTTTTCCCTCCCGGTAAGGTGGCCGATTTTTGGGGCTTTCAATATCTGCGGGATAATGATCCTTCCGGAATGGGACATAATACAAGTTTTCTTACGGGAGCTGCGAACAATATGCTGAATGTGCTGACTGCCGAGCAACGGCAGCAACTCGTAACACTGGCAAAGCTTCAGGTTGAACCGATCAATGAATACGGATACAAACGGTTTGTACTTATGAAGGCATTCAGACGTTTACTTGCAGGTGATTTCCCTGCAGAGACAAATAGCCTGGATCGTGAAGCCGTAAAAGGCTATTCTGCTCAATTATACAGGCTTGATGGTGGGATGAGTTTCCAGCGAGCACGAATCATGGGTTCAATATTGTACTCATTAACAGAAACACAGAAAGCTTATCTGGACGCAATGTCAGGAAAGGGAATGCTTACATGGCCGGTTGTTGATGAACCGATTGATCTTCGTGGACTTGGTCAGGATGTTAAAGTTGCAGTGATGACTTATGCCGGAGATATGTTCAGCTGGTACGCCGGTTCAGTTGATGCAGATGTTTACTTCTGTCCGGAACGTCAGGGGACTTATTTTGGATCATTTTACATGAAAGATGCTCCTGCAATCGGGAATCCGGATTATACAATAAGCTCAGACATAACAGCTGATTACGGAAATAAATTTCTTCAGGCTTTAACAGCAAACGAATCAGCTCTGATTTCAGGTCTCGTAGATATCCAGAGACCTTGGTTATATGAGATTGTGGAGCGCAGAAAGGATATATCTGTCGAACTAAGAAAATTCATGGCAGGAGGTATTCCGGACAGCACGCAGGTAATCAGTCTGATGACCAGATATGGAGAGCTGGATGGTGAAATCATTTACAACTTTGCATCCAATTTTGCCACAGTTAACGGAACGAATACACCATCCGAAAAGGATGCATTATTAGCGCTTAGGAAGGAAGTCCTGGGTGATTTTAATCCAACTGGAGCATACCTTTATGCGACACCAATTGCTATTCCCTCAATTCCAAACACTGATTTTCTATTTACAGCTACATTTGGTATTTCAGTTACTGCAAGTGCCAATAATGTGTGTGAAGGCACAAATGTTACTTATACGGCAACTCCTGTAAACGGAGGTACTTCTCCTGCGTATATCTGGAAAGTGAACGATGTTAATGCAGGGTCCGGCAGCAACACATTTATCTATTCTCCGGCCAATAATGATGTAATCACTTGTGAGTTAATACCCAATACGAATATTCCCGTCAACAGCCAAATCATAAGTGCCCCGATCACTATGACTGTCAATTCAAAATTGCCGGTAAGTGTATCAGTTACCCCCGCCATGAATTCGGTCTGCTCAGGAACTAACGTCATATTTAACGCGACACCCGTAAATGGAGGAAACGCTCCGCAGTATCAATGGAAGATTAATGGCAATGTCACAGGTCCCAATTCAGCAACTTTCAATTTCAATCCTGCAAATAATGACATTATTAGTTGCATACTGACCTCCAATCTATCCTGTATTTCCGGCTCTCCTGCCACTTCGAATAAAGTCGCGATGACTGTCAATACTGCTCCTGCCCAACCTGGGATCATCAACGGTGTAAATGCCATCTGTAGCGGTACTGCCGGCATCACTTACAACGTTGTACCTGTCACGGGAGCATCAGGATATATCTGGAATGTCCCTGCCGGCTCAGTTGTGACATCGGGGCAGGGAACAAACTCAATTGCAGTTAATTTTGGAAGTACTTCAGGCATACTATCAGTCGCAGCAGCAAACACTTGTGGAACAAGTCCTTTACGCACCCTAAACATGGCAGTAAATCCAGCAGTTCCTGCCCAGATAACCACCTCAACAGCAACAACCTTCTGCTCAGGGGGAAGCATTACTCTTTCGGCAAATACAGGTTCAGGTTACCTTTATCAATGGAAAAGCGGTACCATTAATATTTCAGGAGCTACAAAATCTACCTATATAACTAAAACAGGCGGGAGCTTCTCTGTCGCAATCTCAAAGACCGGATATTGTGCAGGCACATCAGCACCCGTTAATGTCACAGTTGTGCCTTTACCGCCTCCTATAATTACGGTTCAGGGAGCATTATCATTTTGCCAGGGTGGCAGCGTTCAGCTAACCGCGAACACCGAATTACCGCTCACCTACCAATGGAAGAAGGATGGAGTGAGCATATCCGGAGCAGTGTCATCAGTCTTTAAAGCGACAGTAAGTGGCACTTATACAGTCTCGGAAACTAATTCCAATGGTTGTTCTTCGACTTCGCAAGGGATAAAAGTAACAGTAAACCCAATTCCGGCGGTCACGGTTACGCCAGTCGGGCCCATTAGCCTATCAACAGGTGGAAGTACTATTCTTACAGCTACTAAAGTCATTGGTTGTACATATCAATGGTTTAAGAACAACATACTGATTACAGGTGCATCCACCTACAAATATACAGCATCAGTCGCTGGTGTTTATAATGTAGTAGTTTTCAATAGTACTTCAGGTTGTACCACAACATCAAACTATATAACTGTAAATACTCCCCTAAAATCTGTGAGTCTGCAGGAAGATCCGTTTTATGAGCCAACGATCAAAAACTTTCCAAATCCTTTCAACGAAATTACGCAGTTTGATTATTCTTTGTCTGAGCCATGCATGGTTTCGCTTAAAATCTATAACCTTTCAGGTACAGAGGTAGCCTCACTTGTCAATAGTTATCAGGAGAACGGTATTTATACAATAACATTTGGAAACCAGGAACTCGCTTCCGGCACCTATATCTACAGATTCATCGCCAAGGGACGTACAATAAATTTTGCGAAGAGCAAAAAACTTATTCGATACAAAAATTAAAAATTACATCGCCAAATCACTCGGAAAATTTTAAGACTGCAAACATGAAATACAAAAACACAGGCTATGAGATTTCAAAGCGGGGCATTCCATTTTTAATCCTTCTGGCATTAGTTAGTCTGGGATGTACAAAGAAAAGCAGTGAAACAACACAACCGGCTGATTCAACAGCTGTAAATGTAAATAAAACAGTTGGTTTGTTTCTGAACAACAGCTCAAAAGTATTCAATGGGTATACCTTGTTTGCTCCGAAGCAGAATACCATGACTTATCTGATTAATAATGATGGACGAGTTCTGCATCAATGGACCAGGAGTATTTATCCTCCGGGTCAGTCTGTTTACCTTCTTGAGAATGGGAATTTGCTCCGTTCCTGTATGACAAAAGGCAAACTAAGCAGCGGAGGTGGTGAGGGAGGCCGCGTTGAAGAATACGATTGGAACGACAATCTGGTATGGTCACTTGATTTCTCTACCGATACTTATATGCAGCATCACGATATCCGCCAATTACCCAACGGGAATATTTTAATGCTTGTAATCGAGAAAAAAACAGTTGACGAATGTCTTAAAGCGGGGTTTAACCCAAATAAATTTCAACCGGAAATCACCCAGAAAGGGATGATGCTTCCTGATTATGTGGCTGAAATAAAACCAATCTTTCCTATTGGTGGAACCGTAGTCTGGGAATGGCATACCTGGGATCACCTGATTCAGGATTACGATGCCACCAGGGATAATTTTGGGGTTGTGAAGGCACATCCGGAGTTGGTGAATACCGCAGGTGACCTAAAGAATCTGCCGGCCTTCTGGAATCACATGAACTCTATTGACTATAATGCGGCATTCGACCAGATTGCAGTCAGCGTACGAGGAAATAGTGAGGTATGGATTATCGATCACAGTACAACAACTGCAGAGGCAAAGGGGCATTCCGGCGGGAAACGGGGTAAGGGTGGAGATCTTATTTATCGTTGGGGAAATCCGGCAACCTATTGTGCAGGAACAGTTAGTGATCAGAAATATTTTCAGCAGCATGATGTCGAATGGGTTCGCACTGGTAATCCGGGAGCAGGAAACCTAACCTGCTTTAATAACGGGCTTGGCAGAGGCGACTACTCAACTGTTGATGAGTTTACTCCATCTGTTGATGCAGATGGTAATTATCCGGATCCGGCAGGTTCTGCCTGGGGTCCCGCCTCCTATGTCTGGACTTATAAGGGTACCGTTGCAGATCCGATGTATTCGGAAAATATCTCAGGAGCTCATCGTTTACCAAACGGGAATACGATCATCTGTTCGGGGACAACAGGTCTTTTTCTCGAAGTCACACCTGGAGGTGAGATTGTCTGGAAATACATTTGTCCCGTTCAGGGAACCGGTCCGATCAGGCAAGGAACAAAACCAGATGCAGATGCTGCACGCGCAGCAGAAACTATGAATTCAGTTTTCCGAATCTATAAATATCCGGTCACTTACGCCGCTTTCATAGGAAAAACTTTGATACCTGGAGCTGTAATCGAGCTTTAGGGATATTTATTTAAACCTCTAAAGTATGCTGTCATTTAGGAACTCATACCAGATAACTTTTAAATGATATCCGACTTTAAACATGCAAAGGTGCAGAGCACCGTTTATACTTGTAGAACAGGAATAGAATGGATTCAAACCAGGTACAGCGTACCGCAATATCTTCATTGACGAAGTGTTTAAGAAAGAATAATATTACGGTACGCTGTACCTCCGAAGAACGGTTATTCGCTGCTTCTACATGTCTTGCGGTACGCTGTACCTTTTTCTTAAATATTCTTTCCCAGCATAATTTGCATTGAGTTTGAAGTTTCACAACTCACGAATTCTTTGCCTGATGAATAGAGTTTTTAGCACATCAAACTTTGAAAACTGCACACATGATTCAGAAAAACATCCACAGATAAAATACCCGCGGATACAGACGAAATCTTCTGATTCTCTGAACTTATTTGCTGTTGGAAAAGCCCCCTTTTAAATTCGACTATGAATTAAAAACGAGAAAATCATGAAAACAAAAAAAACAGTTAAATCCGTCGAATTACCAGGTAATCCGGTGACAAATCTTCAGACAATCTTTTACAAAAATCTGAAAGGAAAGCTCTTTGCAGTAGTTTCTGCGTTCCTTCTTATTGCTTTGGCCGCACTTTTTACTCAGTGCACGAAAGATCAAATCCTTGCAACTGCCCCAATCCTGGAATCGGAGGCGCAATACAATATAAGCCAGGCCGTTTCGGATGAAGCCCAGCTAAATACGATTTCCTTTGATGGATTGGCATTCCTTACCGGTAATGTTGGGTCGCAATCATTTCTCCCTCCCGGAAAGGTTGCAGACTACAGCGGATTTCAGTATCTACGGGATAACGATGTAACAAAACTTGGACACAACACGAGTTTTGTTACAATCATTTCCTATAATTTGCTCCATCTGCTTACCACCAGCCAAATCGATATGTTTGTAAGCCGGGCACAAGTTCAGATAGATTCGATTAATTCATTCGCAATAATGCGATACCCATTATTGAAGGCTTTCCGTCGCCTAAAAGAAAGCGATCTGCCTGCCGGAACGACACAACTTAGCAAAGAAGCGGTTATGTCTTATACTGCAAAGCTATACCGGACAGATGGACAAATCAGCTATGACAGGGCTCAACTATTTGGTGAAGTCATCAATTCAATGAGTGCCATTCAAAAAACAAAATTATCTGCATTGAAGGCATTGGGAGGGATCGGTAAATGGGACAGCACCCTGGTCAATCCATTACAGGGACTAAATTTATCCAAAGACATGAGCGTGGCAGTAATGACCTATGCGAGTGAGATGTATGCCTGGTATGCCGGCTCTGTAACATCAGATGTTTATTTCTGTCCGGAAAGACATGGCACCTACTTTGGTTCTTTTTATCTTAAGGACTGGCCTGCGATGGGCAATCCAAACTTTACAATCGATGAGACGCTTACGGCCAGTACAGGTCAGAATTTTCTCGCTATTCTTTCAACAGCGCAGGCGGCTCTTGTGAAGGAAATTGTCAATCAGCAACGAAATGCAATCACTGAAATCGTAGCGAAGAGAGAAGCAGTTTCCACTGAATTACGGAAATTCCTTTCGGCAAAATCTGCAGACCTGTCAACTGTCCTATCGCTGTCAAAAAGGTATGGTGAGTTGGATGGAGAACTCAGCTATTATTATGCGACTGCTTATTCGAAGGTATACAATACAATGACACAAGATCAAAAAGCTAAGCTAATTGCCCTGGCCAACCAGTTAGGTTACATTGATCCTGCAGGGGCATTCCTATACTCCGAACCGGTCCCGATGCCTTCAATTAAAAATACCGATTTCATGTTTAACTAAAAATCAACCACTTAAATCTTCTAAAAGCCATGTTTAATTGTCTAAGCAAATTTATGATTGTAAAAGCATTAGCAGTTATTGTGTTAATTAGTCTTGGGTCTTGCTTTAGCCAGGAAAATCAAAAAGCACAGCAAAAGAATCCTGAGAGAACAGAAGGATTAATTTCAGAACAGGGTATACTGATTAAAAAAATCCTCGCTGCATTCAATCCAAATCAATTGACGGTGGAAGATGCAAAATCTATCCAGGATCAATTCAGGAAGGCAGGTATTCATGCCGGCCCGGAGAATGGTCCTGCGATCAAGGCCCTCGGTTTTGATCCGGAGAAACTAAGAAGCCTCGCGCCCCCTCCTGAGGTGGGCAATGATGAGAATCATAAGGGTGAAACACTTCAGTCAAGGTTAAAGATCGTGGACGAAAAAATCTGTAAAGCACTATCTTTGAATTCCTCCCAACATGAAAGTATTATGAATGCTTTCAGAGATTTTTATTCTGAAAGGGATAAACTGATGCAAAGCCAGCAAGGGAAGGCAGGACCACTTGAAAAATCTAAAATCGACCCTCTGGAAAATTTAAGGAACCAAAAGGTTAAGCACGTGATAACTGAAGATCTCTATAACAAATTTCTGGATTTAGAGCGGAAGATACGTCCTGAAAAACCCATCGAAAACAAGACGAAGCAAGATTAGATAAAACCCACACAACAGAATCCTTTATACGCTGATGATATTCACCTTACAAACCGGGATGAAATGAAAAAAAGAAAAATAAAATATGCGGAGATAAGCATTTTAGCTTTCGTTTGGTTCGTTTTACTCCTCACCCCGATACTATTCAGGGAAGACACCAATAATCCGGTATGGAACAGCATAAACAACCAGCTCGAGATTTTAATTCCTATAGCTGTCCTTTTTCTTCTGAATCGTTTTGTCCTGGTTCCCTTACTCCTGTTTCGCAGAAATCTGATCTCCTACTTTTCATCAGTTACTTTCTTAATCTTACTGTTGTCTCTCTCCCTGAATTTTTACGACATCAGGTCCAGTCAGGGATTTGGTTCAAGGCCTCCTGTCGGCGACCCTTTAAATCCAAGGGAAAAACCCTACCCTGATCATGAAATTCAGCACGAGGATAACCCGCCGCCAACTCAACGACAGCCCAGGCCCGTACCGCCCTTCGCAAACTTTATTGTCCTTTCTGTATTATTACTGGGTTTTGATACCGGATTGCGTTCTGGTTTACGTTGGATTCAAATTGAGTCTGAAAAAATCCATCTTGAGAAAGAACAGGTTGCCACACAACTCCTCCTGCTTCGTAACCAAATCAGTCCTCATTTTTTCATGAATACACTCAACAATATTCATGCACTGGTAGATAAAAATTCCAGGGCAGCCAAAGAGGCTATCATTAAGTTATCAAAAATGATGCGATACCTCCTTTATGAAACCGAAGCTGAAAAAACAACCTTAAAAAAGGAAGTCGAATTTATTGAGAGTTACGTCAATCTAATGAAGCTAAGATATCATGAAAAGGTCAAAATAATTTTCAGTGCGCCGGAATTTATTCCGGCAAAAACACTTCCTCCACTGCTTTTTATCTCTCTCATCGAGAATGCTTTTAAACATGGTATCAGCTATACGGATGATTCCTTTGTGAATATCGAAATGATGATTGACGAAGAAAGCCTTTTGTTGATAATAAAAAACAGCAAAAAAAAAGGTAATCTAAATAATAAAGTAACGGCTGGGATCGGTATCATAAATACCCGAAAACGATTGGATCTGCTGTTTGGTTCTGCATATCATCTGGTAATTATTGACGGAAACGAGCTTTATACTGTAAACTTATCTATTCCAATATGATACAATGCATTGCAATCGATGATGAACCACTTGCACTTGAGCAAATTGGAGAGTATATCCGCCAAACAATATTTCTAAACCTGGCTGGATTGTATGACAATGCGTTGCAAGCCCTGGAATTTTTATCTGACAATCCTGTTGACTTGATATTTCTTGACATTAATATGCCGGATCTTACCGGATTGGATTTCGTAAGAACACTTCATGATCCTCCGAAAATAGTATTTGTAACAGCTTATGGTGAACATGCCCTTGAGGGATTCAGAGTGGATGCCATTGATTATCTACTTAAACCAGTGAGTTATGCTGACTTTCTAAGATCCGCAAACAAGGTCATGGCATGGTTCACGCTGAATAAACAAAAACAGGTAGTAATCCGGAGCAATACAGATTTTCTTTTTATTAAATCAGATTACAAAGTTGTCAGGATAAACCTTGAGGATATTAAATTTATAGAAGGGATGAATGAATATGTCAGGATTCATTTAACCGGTGCTAAACCAGTTATGTCGCTTTTAAGCTTGAAATCTCTTGAAAGTCAGCTACCTGCCGACCGTTTTATGAGAGTCCACCGGTCTTATATCATCAACCTCTCGAAAATCTCAGTGATTGAAAGGAACCGGATTATTTTTGACGGCAAGATATACATACCAGTAAGTGAACAATACAAAACCAGATTTCAGGAATATATTGATAAGAATTTTTTGTAGCCGGGAATTTTAGAATTATTATTGATTGCTGGAAATCGGTTTTGTTTGAGGAACATTTCAAAACTCCGGAAACTTTTTCATTGGAATAAGGGTTATTATTTTGAAAGATTAGTAACATCTTTGATTTTTCGAAATGTTTAAATCCGGAATATAATCATGCAAAAAATACAATTATCAGTACTCGAGTTAGCAACAGTTGTTGAGGGTGGGGATGCTGCGTCCGCAATAAACCGTGCTGTTGAAGTTGCTAAACATGTCGAATCCTTAGGATTTAAGCGGATCTGGCTGGCTGAACATCATAATATGAGGCATATTGCAAGCTCTGCAACCTCTGTTCTTATTGGGCATGTTGCGGGGAAAACAACGCAGATTCGGGTAGGTTCAGGAGGAATAATGCTGCCCAATCACAGTCCGCTGGTAATTGCTGAACAATTCGGGACCCTTGAATCCATCTATCCGGGGCGGATTGATCTGGGGCTTGGAAGAGCGCCTGGTACTGACCACACTACTGCAATGGCATTAAGACGCAATATAATAGATACCTCATTCAGTTTCCCTGCTGATGTCAGACAGCTTCAGACCTATTTTAGTTCAGATAATGCCAGCGCAAAGGTACGTGCGTTCCCGGGTGAAGGACTGGACATCCCAATATGGATACTCGGCTCCAGTACCGACAGTGCTTATCTTGCCGCCGAAATGGGTTTACCCTATGCCTTTGCAGCCCATTTTGCTCCTCCTCAATTTCGCCAGGCAATAGATATCTACCGCAAAAATTTCAGACCATCAAAGCAATTGGAAACACCTTATGTTATGGCGTGTGTAAATGTTGTCGCAGCAGATTCGGATGAGGAAGCTGAATTTTTATTATCAAGCCTGCGCACCCTTTTTGTTGGTGTGATAACCAATACTCGGGCAGCTTTAAAGCCTCCTGGTGTGCTGCCGGAACATTATTGGATTCCCGATGTACAAAAATTAGTAAGAAGTATGTTGTACTACACTTTTTCAGGTAGCTGCGCAACACTTCGAAAAACCCTTTCAGAATTTATTGCAGAGACTGGTATCGATGAACTTATGGTCACCACTCATATCTATGACAACGCTGCCAGGTTAAAATCGTTTGAGATTTTGAACGATGCTTTAAACGGAGCTTAAAAAGCATTTTGAATTACTTTCATTTCAGGATTTAAGTGTTTAATTTGGCAATATCAAATAAGCCAAAATAAATACTACTATGCAAACCATCTTTCAAGCAATCATTGTCTTCATTTTGACACTTTTTATAGTTCAAAATTTAAGTGCCGGGACAAAAAACAATAGAAAAGGAGATCTTTTGAATCGAGTTTCAGCCCACGGAGGCATTGTAAACTTTAATTCGAATGGCAAACAATTAACCAGGTTTGATTCTGCCGCAGCAGCCATTGATGCACATGACGGAGAAATAGCTCTTTTTGACGGAGTTTACTATTTATATGGCACAAGTTACGATTGCGGCTATGAATGGGGAAATAAAACAAGCTCATTTTGTGGTTTCAAATGTTATTCATCACAAGACCTCGTGAACTGGGTCGACCGCGGATTTTTGTTTGATGCCAAAATTAAACTCTGGCAAACCCGGTGTAATGGCAGCACCTATGGATGTTATCGCCCACATGTCATTTATAATCAGGCAAGTAAAAAATATGTATTGTGGATAAATGTATATGACAATCAGGTTGGTTATCGTGTTTTTACGAGTAATTTGCCTGAAGGTCCATTTGTAGAAGTGGCAAATCCGACACTTGCTGCGAATACCGATGCTCCCGTGGCTGGCTTAAATAATGGGGACCATGATACATTTGTGGATGACGATGGAAGCGCATACCTGGCTTATACCGACTGGAGAACTCAGGGTACGATTTTGATTGAAAAACTAAGCGCTGATTATCTGACCGGGACCGGTAAATGTGTAAAATCTGTTACTCCAGGTAATACAGAGGCGCCTGCAATGTTTAAACGCAACGGAGTCTATTATCTTCTGTATTCGGATCCCAATTGTGGTTATTGTTCCGGAACCGGAACATCGTATCGAAGAGCATCCAATCCCCTGGGTCCATGGTCTGAAGGAATGAGTATAAGCGCAAATTCATGCGGAGGACAGCCTTCCTTTGTTTCAGTTATAAAACGAGGGTCGGATGTGGCATATCTTTACGGGAGTGATTTATGGAATAACGGAGCCAGAAATGAAGCTTTAGCCAATTATTTTTGGGCCCCTTTATCCTTTGCAGCGGATGGGTCGATAAACCCGGTAGACTGTAAGGAAACAATGTCTGCCACAAACCATCCTATTAAAAAAACTTATCCGAAAAATACAGATGCTGACTATATTATTAGCAATGAAGGATTTACAACTCTTTGTGACCTGCGTGATTCGATTCAGCGGACACAATCATTTGTTGCCGGGCGTTCCGGAACTTTAACAAAAATCGCACTGGCTACATTCAAAAGCGGTTACCCTGATGCCAGTCTCAATATTTCAGTTTATCATGCAAATAAATTTCATTTACCAGAAGGAGATCCGCTAAGTTCGTTTGCAATCCCTGCTGATTCTATTGGCTGGGCTCCGAAAACCATCAGTATTTCTCAAAATATTAGGGTTCTCGGGGGCAAAGCCTACGTCATCGTTTTAAATTCATCGTCCTCCAAGGGTTGTTATGGAATAGAATATACAGAATCCAACGCATCCAATGGCTACATATCAACGCTGAGCACTGAGAAAGGAAAGAGCGTTGTCACTGACAAAAGCAAGAAATTAATGTTCCGGACGTTTATTGAAAATTTGCGATGATTTTAATTCAATTGGAATTAAAAGTTGAATAAATAAGGAGCAAGCGACGAATTAGCCTCGATATAAGTAGTGCAGGGGGTAGATATGCAGTAATATTCGTTTTTTCATTGGGATCCTCAGCACTTCCGATGTCATAATGATTTGTTTTGCGGCTTTGGAGAATGTATATGAAATATGACATTGGGGCGATATATGTCGTAATATAGGTAAAAAAGAGGAGAATACAAAATGTAAACTCCTCTTTTTTTTGTAGCGAGGGGGGGCATGATCCCTCGACCTCCCCGATTGGGATCGGGACGCTCTAACCGACGGATGATCTATTGGAGAAAAAATGAATTTAGCCTGAGGATCTGGCAAGAATTAGGCAAGAAAAAAGGAGTTAAGAGATTTTACCTTCTTAACTCCCTGATAATTAATGTAGCGAGGGCGGGGCATGATCCGGCGACCTCATGATTATGAATTAAGAATTGTACCCCAAAATGATGCATAGCTTTCTCCCGAGCCGCAACCCCCATTGGAACTTTCACCTGGTTAATGATAATGACCATGAGAATCAAAGGTTCCGAATTGACTATCCATATAATCCTGTACAGGATCAAATAAAACACTTCTTGCAAATAAATTACCGCTGGGATCATTATATTTCAACGGGTTATTCAATCCATACGAATACCGGTTGTAGTGCTGCGTGTTGGTTGGATCCTGCACATAGTTATCTACACTCAGAAACCTCCCTACCAACGGATCGTACATCCTGCCATTCATATTATACAGGTTAAACCATGAAAGGAACTCATGACTTGTAAACCCACGGTCGGCAAAAAGGGCAGGCTGGCTGGTAAGAGTATAACTCCAATCCGTAGGGTTTCTGCGACGGTCCCAGGCATTGAAACTTAAGCTTGAACCATATTGTTTTGCTTTTACCCAATAAATCATACTTTACTGTTATTTTATGTTTGATTAAGCCATTTATAAAACATAAAAAACGCGATAGGAGAATATCATTACTACAATAAAGAAGGTTGACCAGATATAGATCATTTGGAATACCTTTTAACTAATAATATAATCACTACTGTAAATAGCAATAAAGCAAATATTATTAATACTATTCCGCATATTCTAACCCAATATGTATTGGATTCATTTGTCAAAGTTTTATACAATCTCGTACCATGGTGATATCTTGCAAATGATATAAATTTAGAAATTGTCTTAACTGAATTAAAAGTAAAATTATAGCCCAATACTAAGAGAACAGTAGAAAAAAATAATAATGTTAAGAACTTATTCATGTTCTATTGTTTATTAATGATTAAATATTCTGGTGAATAATTATAACTTGCCCCGAATTGCACAGTATAAAGACCAACGCCTAAAGCGTTATTAGTGCCATTATTTGCTGGTGAAATAGCCCAATTTGCTCCTCCAAAATATCCTCCTCCAATACTAATTCCATGACCAGAAAGAAAATTATATGTTTCAACAGCAGTAGGTGTATCTGATTGCAACATCCAGTTAGCTGTTAAGCTTGCAGAAGCAATAAAGGCTGATTTACCTACACTGCCCCCATATGGTGAAATGAAAACTTGACCATGTCTGTCTATTGATAAGTTTCCACTCCATCCAACGACAGTAGCAGTTATAGGGTTTGGTATTGCAACTGTTACATTTAATGAATAAAAATCAGGTGTTCTAAATCCTCTATTACCTTTACTACATCCAATAGAATTTATATAATTTGAGGCACCCTCGTATGAAGTGAAAGTAGAATATGTCCCATCAGAGATCATTATGCCTTCTTTAATGACACCAAATGATCCACTTCCTACAAATTTTCCGTTCTCATCTTTACCGCCACTTTGAAAGATCGCATAAGTAGTTTTTGTCGCTGGATTCATTCTAGGATCAATGTATTTCTTTTTTACTTCACTAAAAGGAACTATATCGCCATCATCATTAGTGTATTCTCCAATACTATAATTGTAATGATAAACACCATTTGCCCAGCCAGGCAAAACCCCGCCGCCCCCATGCACACGGCCCAAAATAAAACCACTCCATTCACTGGCAAATTGAGCATCTGCAGCAGCAATTGGATCGTATTCCTCGGCCTTATGAAATAACCAGCCGCTTGGGTCAGAGTATTTCAACGGGTTATTCAAACAATACGAATACCGGTTGTAGTGCTGTGTGTTGGTTGGATCCTGCACATAGTTGTCTGCACTCAAAAACCTGCCTACCAGCGGATCGTACATTCTGCCGTTCATATTGTACAGATTAAACAACGTAAGAAATTCATGACTTGTAAACCCGCGGTCGGCAAATAGTGACGGTTGACCAGTAAGGGTATAGCTCCAGTCTGTCGGATTTCTTCTTAGGC
>CAINLJ010000165.1 GCA_903850335.1 uncultured Bacteroidia bacterium
AAATATGAGAAGTGTTTCGTACTATGAAAACACGTTACAGGACAAGTATCGTTTCATCGGATATAAGGGAGTACCTGAATCTTTCAAACAATAGCTATTATGGTTATTTCTTTACCTCTTCAAAAATTAAAAATCATTGACGGAATTGAGGTAGTTATAGCAGATTAGTCCTTTTATGAGAAACATTATTAGAGGCTCCCTGCTTCACGATAGAAAAAGGGAGCCTTTATTTACATTATGATTTTCACAAGGTAAAAACAGCAAATATTTAGGCATCATTGGAGAGTATCCATATGGTCCATAACTTCTACAAATTCAGTAAACATACAATTTAATGGAATAAAATAAATATACCGGTTTCACCGAATATTTAGCAAGAATTATGTACCAGAATACGAACGCTCCGGTTAATAAGATTTCTTCAGCTGAATTAAATAAACTTAGACTGAAGAAAAGAATACTGAGCCTATTGCGGACAAATGGATTCACTTCTGCAACAGTACTCAGTAAATGGTTAAATACGAGCCTCCCAACCTGCATTGTTTTATTGAATGATCTTATTGCTAAAGGTTATGTGAAGAATTTTGGTACAGGCAAATCCAGTAGGGGGCGAAAACCATGTCTTTATGGTTTACCTGAAAATGAATTTTATGTGATATCGTGCGATGTGACCCGCTTCTCTGCCAATATGGTAATTCTGGATTGTTACCACATGTTTGTTACCCCAATTACTGAAATTCAGACTCATATTGATGATCCTAAGCTGATTGATAAATTATTCAATACAGCAAGTCATCTAATAGCTGATTACCATATTCCAGATGAAAAAGTCTACGGGATTGGAGTAGATATGCCAGGATTGATCAACTCAAAAAGAGGGATTAACTATACAATTAAAGATAAAAACCGGCAACCTATAGCTCGTGAACTTAGGATGCGTTTTAATAAACTGGTTTATATTGATAATGATGCCAGGATGCATGCCCAGGGAGAATTTAATTTTGGTGCTGCCAAGGAATATAAGGATGCTATCATTATCCATTGGAGCTGGGGAATTGGCCTGGGGATTTTCGTTAATGGCCTGCTTTGCAGCGGGAAAAGCGGCTTTTCCGGTGAATTCTCTCATATCCCAGTAGTTGAAAACGGGGAATTTTGCATCTGTGGAAAACGGGGATGCCTCGAAACTGTTGCTTCATCCAATGCCATCATGAGACGGGTAAATCAGGGATTTGAGGATAATGCCGATTCAAGGTTAATCAATCATTTCATGGCCAGACGTGAGGAGGTGACTCCTGAAGATGTGATCGATTCAGCAAGGGAAGGTGATGAATTTTGCATTGCAATCCTGCATGAAATCGGTGTTGCCATGGGAAAGGGTCTCTCCTATATTATTCAACTTTTGAATCCCGAAATAATTGTGTTCAGTGGTCCTTTGGCAAAAGCAAAACAATATGTCCTCTCACCCATACAGCAATCACTGAACCGCTATTGCCTGGAGAAGATTTCAGCTGGCACACTGCTTTTAATTTCGGACATGGGGGAACGGTCGGCACTATATGGAACTGCTGAAATGATCTTTCAAAAGGTTTTTAATGAAATAAACATCACTGAAGGTACTCAATTTGCAAACCGAACTGAAATACAATCTAATAAATTAGTTATCAGTATATTAAATAATAAGATTAAACAATGGCACATCTAGATTTAAAATCAAAGGTTGTATATTAAAGTGATCTTTATTTAAACATTTCAATATTTATAAACCAAAACGAACATTATGGAGAAAAATCAAATCAAATAAACATTTTTAAGCATCCTCATATTCAAAAGAATAAGGGTACGTTGTATAAATCCATAAATGCAACGATAAGTGCAAAACGAAGTAGAACTAATTAATAATTTACTATGTCAACTAAAATTAGAAATTTATGCGTAAAATTTTATTATTGGCTGTAGTGTGCATTACACTTTTGGGCAGTGCAATGGCGCAACATACAGTAAATGGAACTGTGGTATCCGCGTCTGACGGTCTTATTATACCGGGCGTTAGCGTATCAGAAAAAGGGACAACTAATGGTGTGCTTACCGACAATGATGGGAAATTTACCATTAAGGTATCTTCCGAAAAATCTATTCTGGTGTTTTCATTTGTTGGGATGAAAACAAATATAGAAATTGTTAACAATCGTACGGTTATTAATGTAAAAATGGCTTCCGAAGAAATCGGTCTTGAAGAAGTGGTTGTAACTGCTCTTGGCCGCTCACGGGAATCGAAGAAACTTGGTTTCTCTGCCGACCAGATCAAGGGCGTTGACATTGCTGCCACTCGTCAGCTCAACCCTGTAAACTCTCTGCAGGGCAAGGTTGCCGGTTTACAGATCGATCAGAGCACAGGGGGTCCGTTCGGCAGCTCGCGTATTGTGATCAGGGGTAACTCCACGTTGGGCAAGAACAACCAGCCTATTTTTGTGGTCGATGGAGTAATTGTCGACAATGATGCCTTTGCTGGTGGCAAGGACTGGGGCAACGACCTGAAGAATCTTAACCCGGAAGACTTCGAGAGTGTGACGGTACTAAAGGGATCCGCAGCAGCAGCTCTTTATGGTTCACGCGCTATCAACGGGGTGATTCTTATCAATAGCAAAAAGGGAAAGAAAACTGCGGGACTCGGGATTGATTTTTCTCAGTCAGTCATGATGTACGATCCTTACAAAGGGCCGCAATTCCAGAATGAATTCGGCGGCGGTACAGTGGGTGCCTTCTTTACGGATACCCGCGAGCCAAATTATAAGCCGAATGAAAGCTGGTATACCAAAATATTCCCAACTGATCCTGTTACTAATGAGCCATATATCGACCGTCAGATCGGTCGTGAAGGAGAAAACTGGGGTCCCCGCATGACTGGCCAGAAAGTACGCAACTACGACGGCACCTGGACCACCTATTCGCCTCAACCAAATAACTTCCTCGATGCATACCGAAAAGGGGCCATGAACAGTACAAACCTGTCCTTCCAGGGTGCTACTGACAAGGCAACGTTCCGTTTCTCCTACACCCGTGACGATCAAACCGGTATCGTCGCCAAAAACAGTCTTCTCAAGAATGGCTTTAACCTGAGGACCACCTACGAATTTACCAAATTCCTGAGTGCTGACATCAGCATGGATTATACAAAGACAGACCAGAGCAATGCTGCCGATAACGGCCTCGGCTGGGCATATATGTGGGTGCTTCCAAGAAATTATAATACAAAATACTGGCAGAAGCCTGAAAATTATATCAGCAAGCTCGGTGGACAACCTAATCCCTATGACCCGAATGAACCCAACAAGTCTCCGAACTCCTCCATGTGGTACGGACTGTATGAAAATTCCGATACCAGGCAAGATCAAAGCGTTCGGGGCCGTATAGCCCTTACTGCTAAACTGACTGATTGGTCGAGCTTTATCGTTGAAGGAAACATAAACAGTATATTTGGAAAACAAGAAAGCAAGGCACCGGGTACTGGCAAAAATTTCGATGGAGGTTCTTACATGCTCGGTCACTCCCAGAAGAACAGCAACTTCCTGAAATGGATGTGGACATTCAATGACATCAAGCTTTCAAAAGATTTTCGTTTCAATGGATTTGTCGGGGGTGAAAGCCAGCGGACATTCAGGGAGTACACCAGCGGTTCAACCAATGGCGGCCTGCTGATTCCACGCAACTACTTCATTGCCAATTCTAAAAATCCTTCTACTGTCAGCGGCGGCACCTCCTACAACAAGCTGATCAACTCGGTGTACGGCAGTGCGGACCTCGAATGGAAGAACCAGTTATTCCTCACCGGTACCATGCGTGGTGACTGGTCGTCGGCTCTCACTTACGCTGACGGAAAAGGCAATAATTTCTTCAGTTATCCTGCAGGTAGCCTTGCATGGGTGTTCACCGAATCGCTAAAGCTCCCACAGACCATCTCCTTTGGTAAGTTGCGTGCCAGCCTTGCCGCTCTGGGTAAAGACACAGATCCTTTTATCATTAATCCGGGATATTCATTCAGGGGAGCAATAACAGGACAGGAGGGCAATCCGTCAACTGCAACCTTCAGTTCCAACACAACGCTATCGCCCAACCTCAAGCCCGAGCGCAAGATCGCACAGGAAGTCGGTTTGGAAATGCGTTTCCTGAATAACAGGGTAGGTTTTGATGTATCCCTCTACAAGGACAACACGTACAATCAGATCATCGACATCTCCTCGCCTATCGAATCCGGTATATCAGGTATCAAGATCAACGCCGGCAACATCCAGAACAAAGGTATTGAAATAACACTCGACGGAACACCGATATCGACCAGCAATTTCAAATGGTATTCAAGGGCAATCTTTTCGAGGAACCGAAACCTTATCGTTTCGCTTTCCGATGGGCGCACAGAGTTTCCGCTAGGCGGCGATGCATGGGAAACCAGCTCCTGGGCAGTAGTCGGCAAATCTTACGGAACAATCCGTTCAACGATCGCAGCCGAACGGTTTAGCAATAAAGACAATGCCAACGATCCAAGGAACGGCATGCCAGTCCTCTCCTGGAGGAGTGATGCACGCGCCGCATTCCCGGCCCGCAGTAACAAGTGGAAGGATCTGGGCGACATC
>CAINLJ010000166.1 GCA_903850335.1 uncultured Bacteroidia bacterium
GTTAATTCCTGCGATATACCAGGTTGTACCAGACTTACGTGCCATCACCACATATTTCCCCGGAAAACCGTCAATAAAGCGGGTCTCATCCCAGGTGGTTGGTATTAAGCTCATATATTCCCGGATATAATCGGGCACAGTTGCCATCCCTTCAGGACTCTCTGCCCAATGCTGAATTCCGGATTGGAAAATTACCGAAAGGGCAAGCTCGAATGCGCTTGATGTTTTGCGCTTTAACCCGGGCACCTCGGTCAGGTTAACAGGGGTGAAATCCATCGGACTGAAGACATTGCGGGTAAATGGGAGCATACAGCAGTGGTTGGCTTCCAGATCGGCCCACTCCTGATCAAACGTTACATTCTCAAATCCCCTCACGGCCTCCATTGTTACTAAATTAGGATAGGTTCGCTGCCACCCTTTCGGGTAAGTCGCACCATGAAAGTTCACCAGGAGCTTATATTTGAGCGCATCCTGCATGATGTCGTTGTAATACCTGATCATCGACTGTCCGTCTCCTCCAAAGAAATCAACCTTTATCCCTTTAATTCCCATCTCACTGATCCGTTTAAACTCAGTTTTCCTGTTCAGATTAAAAAGCAACCGGTCTTTGGGATGGTAATGGACTGTATTCCAGCTTCCTGCCGAATTATACCACAAAATCAGACCTACATTCTTCGTAGCTGCATAATCGGCAAGCTCCTTGATTTTATCGTAGCCAATATTTGTATCCCAGTTAACATCGATAAGGCAGTACTCCCATTTCATGGAAGCCGACCAGTCGATGTAGTTTTTTTGAATATCGTAGGTTATCGATTCATCTTTCTTCATAATCCAGCTCCACGAAGCTTTACCCGGTTTTACAAACGAATAGTCGGCTTCCTTTGCCGGTATAGCCAGATCTGTTTCGAGGGTTGACTCCATCAGTGTTTTTAGTCCGTCACTGAATGCAATGATCCGCCAGGGGGTAAGCCAGGGAGTTTTTGATTCCGGATAAAGGGGGGAGAGGGGAGAGGTTCGTTCACCCTCCTGCGGGAAGCCGATTTTGTAGTTTCCGTTTGTTGATGATTGCTGAAGCCGGGTCCCGCAGTAGGTGCCATCCAGTCCGGCCTCGGTTAAAAGTATCCACGTATTATCCTTATTGAAAAGAGCCGGGAAAACCCATCCTGCACCGTATGGTGATGGTTTGCCAATATCTTCACCCTGAAAATAGTAATCCTCGTACGAGGGCTGTGAATTACACCATCCCATGTACAGGTCCTGACAGGGACTCATGTAAATCTTTGAGTCGGCAGTTAGCTGGAATGAGGTATTTTCCTCAATTATTTTTCGGACCGTTTCCGATTTTTCGGGCAGGAAATACCGGAAGGCTGCTCCATCATCCGAAACCCTGAAAATCAGTTCAACAGGCTGATGATTTGAATTTGAAAACCTGACTGATCTCTCATTTCCGGTATAGGTACACTGTTTCCTTTTTCCTGAAAAAAGCGTGTATTCGTCGTGTACTGACTGAACCGCTGATACAGATTCTATTTTGAGCCCTTTTGTAAAATCACCATCAGAAAGCTTTAATCCCAACGTAGATTCACCCAATATCTGCTTGCCATTAAATTCAATGGCATAAGTTGGAATCCCTCCAGGTGAAAGATTAACCTGCGCTTTAATCTTCCCATTTGGGCTACTAAGGTTGAATACTGACTCCTGTGAAAATAAGGTAAAGAAATTAACCAGCAGGATAAAAAGGAATATAATGTGCTTCATTCGTAATTAGATATTGCTTTTGATTTCAATAACTATTTGGCAGTAAACTTATAGATTGTTGTCGTATGATATGTTTCTCCCGGTTTAAGAATTGCTGTTGGAAAGGCAGGGTGATTTGGAGAATCGGGGAAATGCTGGGTTTCGAAACAGAATCCGGAATGTTGTTTATAAACATTCCCGCATTTTCCGGTTATTGTTCCATCGAGAAAATTACCGGTATAAAACTGAACACCTGGCTGATCGGTATAGACTTCCATGATTCTTCCGCTGATTGGCTCAACAACACGCACTGCCAGCTCTTTGAGCTCTTTTGTATTCAGAACATAGTTGTGATCGAATCCGATAGGGTTTCCTCCGGTTGCTACAAGATCTTTCCCGATTGTTTTGACTGAAGTAAAATCGAAAGGAGTCCCTTTTACGTCACGAAGTTCTCCGGTTGGGATAAGGGTGCTGTCGACAACGGTATATCTTGAGGCTGAAATCATTACTTCATGTCCCTTGATATCCCCCTGGCCTGCAAGATTGAAATAGCTGTGCTGGGTCAGGTTAATGGGGGTTGACTTATCGGAGGTGGCACTGTACTCAAATATCAGCTGATTGTCATCAGTCAATGTGTAAGTTACAACGGAATTCAGGTTTCCCGGATATCCCTCTTCACCATCAATGCTCAGATAGCTTAATTTTATCCCGACCGATTTCTCCGTTTTGAAATCTTCAGCTTTCCAGACCACTTTATCAAAACCTTTAATGCCACCATGAAGTTGATTAACCCCATTGTTCTGTGCGAGGGTGTATTGGTTACCATCAATTTCAAATTTCCCTTTGGCGATCCGGTTGCCGTAACGTCCGACGATCGCGCCGAAATAGGGGTTGTTTGCCAGGTAACCTGCAAGACTGTCAAAACCCAGGACGATATCTCCTGATTTTCCGGTTTTATCAGGAACAAGTAATGAGGTTATTCTCCCTCCGTAGTTCGTCACTTTTAGGGTAACTCCTGAATGATTGATTAATGTGTAGATATCTGCA
>CAINLJ010000167.1 GCA_903850335.1 uncultured Bacteroidia bacterium
CGATGTCTGATCATATTCATATTTTTATCGGCTATAATATGATATTCCGGTACGCTGTACCTTTGGTGCATAGCCGATCGTATATTCTACAAATATAATCAGTGCTCTGCACCTCTGTCTCTTTGGTAACAAAACTTCTGCAAATCGCTGTTTATGAAATAAAAATTCAATTTTATACCTTTCCCCACAACTTTTTCATCTGATCCAATATTCCATCCGGCCATAAAAAAACAAACTTCACAGTCTTAGAATCTACGGCTGAGTGGTATGTTGAATATACCTGATTTTATTTAATTTTAGAACCAAATTTATTCAATAAAACAAATGAAAAACATATCGCGCAGATCATTTATGAAATTAGCCACAGCAGCTGGAACCGGAGTATTTGTAATTCCAAATTTGTTGAGGTGCTCGCCAAACAACAGGCTGAATTTTGCTGTCATCGGGGTAGGCGGCAGAGGGGAAGCCAGCTGGACCCAGGTTCCTCAGGAGAGTATTGTTGCCATGTGCGATGTGGATGACCGTCAGGCTGGGAAAGGTTATGAAGCTTGTCCTAAAGCCAAAAGATATAAGGATTTTAGAAAAATGTTCGACGAAATGGCGAAGGATATTGATGCAGTTATTATTGCTACCCCTGATCACACCCACTTCCCTGCAGCTATGGCATCAATGGAACTCGGCAAACATGTTTTTGTTGAAAAACCTCTTGCTCACAATATATGGCAGTTACGCACGCTCAAAAAAGCAGCAAAGCATTATGGCATTGTATCCCAGATGGGTAATCAGGGGCATACAACCAATGGAATCAGGCTGGTAAAAGAGTGGTACGAGGCGGGAGTACTTGGTCAGGTAAGAGAAGTTATCGCCTGGCAGGGAAAAATTGATCCAATAAATGATGGATATTTTAGAAAACCAGCGAGTTTTCCTCCACAAGAAGAAGAGATTCCGAAAGGACTGGACTGGGATTTGTGGCAGGGACCAGCTGCAGTGCGTCCTTTCAATAACATCTATGCCCCTGGAACATGGAGAGGATTTTACGATTTAGGAGACGGGAAGTTGGGTGACTGGGCCTGCCATACCCTGGATGCCCCATTCTGGGCACTCGATCTTGGAATGCCTCACACCGTTGAGGGACTAATACCCAATCCAATGCCGGATCACAGTTGGGTATCTGAAGAATCTTTGGTTACCTGGCAATTTGCTGCTCGAGGAAATAAGGCACCTGTTACTATGAAATGGTATGAGGGTATCGAAAAGCCGGCAATCAGACCTGAATGGGGAGTTGATAAAATACCCGATGGCGGAATGATTATGATTGGTGATAAAAAAACACTCATTACCGGAGGAAGGCCTAATGATGCCAGATTACTTGTTCCCGACGCAGAGATGAAGGAGTTCCTTAAAAATCCTCCTGCACAAACAATCCCTCGAATTGGAGAAGAATTACCTGTTCAGGAATGGATTGCAGCAATTAAGAACCATACACTTCCCGGATCTAACTTCGACTATTCCGCCAGTCTGACAGAAATGATTCAGGTCGGTATTCTGGCGCAACGATTTGGTGGGATAATCAATTATGATGCCATCAATTTGAAAGCAACAGGTCGTCCTGAGCTGGATGCTCATATTAATGAACCTGCCCGTGCAGGATGGGATTACGGAAGGAATCTTAAAATTTAATTATCAGATATTTACAGGCAACCACAAATCTTAATTTTCCGGGTTTATGGAAATCTGAAGGTTAGATCAAATAGTCTAACCTAAACCAAAATGCCGATAAGCTATCTTCAATTTATGGATACAAGTTTTGTAAAAGTGATAAATGCATAACACGATATTGCAGCATATACGAAAATTCATTGACATAAATCAGTTCGAAGAAGAGACGATTCAAGAATATTTAGAATCATCCCATTTTAAAAAGAAGGAATTCATTTTAAGTGAAGGCAAGGTTTGCAGAAATCTATACTTCGTTGAAAAAGGTTGTCTTAGGATGTATTTTACAAATAAAAAGGGCGTTGAGCAAATTACTCAATTTGCCTTAGAAGGTTGGTGGATTTCTGACTTCCAAAGTTTGATGAATGAAACACCTTCAAATTATAATATCCAGACAATTGAGCCGTCTCAAATAACTTCGCTAAGCAAGCAAAATCTTGATAAAATGCTCTTTGAACTTCCCCATTTGGAAAAGTATTTTAGGATAATCTTCCTAAAGGCGGTCGCCGGAGCCCAACACCGGTCCAAATTATTATACGAAATGTCTAAAGAGGAGTTTTACCTTCATTTCAGTACATCATTCCCGGAATTTATGGTGCGGGTACCCCAGTATATGATAGCTTCTTATCTGGGCATCACTCCTGAATATTTAAGTGAACTCAGAAAAATATATTAACACGAATTTCTTAATCCAGATTAATATTTAAGAATCTTTTGGGGGTTATTTTTGCCGCAGAGTTTCAGTCAACCAAATTATTAATGGTTTTTAAAATTAAAAAAAGATAAACGATGAGTAAACTAAGCGATAAATTTTTAGACGTTATTAAGCATGAAGGAGTGGTATCTATCATGTCGTGGGGTGTTGAACCCCATCTAGTCAACACCTGGAATTCTTACCTGGTAATTACTGAGGATGAGCGAATTTTGATCCCTGCCTACGGTTTTCGGAAAACACAGAAGAATGTTGATATAAACAATAAAGTTAAAATAGCACTGGGTAGCAAAGAGGTCATCGGGTACAACGATTATCAGGGAACAGGCTTTATAATTGAGGGTACTGCCCGTTATATAGAATCTGGTGATGAATATGATATGATGAAAAGTAAATTCTCATTTCTGACGAGGGTGCTGGAACTGACAGTGGATAAGGCAAAGCAAATGTTATAACGAAATCCACTTCTCATCGGAGAACCCTCAAAAGCTATATGGCCACTATCATGATGTCTAATCATGTAAATGTTACCGATGGTTTTGCATAATAATTATTTTTCTTCCAAAAACGCAATAAAAAATCAATATCATCCAAATACATCTTTCCAATTCCCTTATTAAAAAATGGCAAATCATTTTTACAGTTATCGATACAAAACATCGCCAATTCTGCTGACATTTCATCAGAGATTAACAAAGCAGTAACAGCATCTTCGCTTTGTTCCGGGTCAAAGAAGTGATTATTGGTTAATGGAAATGCACAATTCACTCCTAATGCAATCTCAACTCCACTTTTTGGGTTGAAAAATATTAACCCTGAATCTGATACAAGGGAGAAATCTTTTTTTTCTCCATAATTACCAAAAAACCCATCGTCCCGGGCCATTTGATTTGCTTCCTCTCTTTCTTTGGCAGATAAATTTAGAGATTCATTAAAATATTCGGTGTAACTTCTAACAAAATTCTCTAATCTATCGGAGGAAACGAATGCTATTTGAGAACCGTTATTAAATTCTTTAAATGCCCTTAATTGATTTTCGAGTAGTTCATTTGTCTCCTTTTTATCATGGTCCAAAAAATTGACAGCGATTCTACTTTCCATTGAATTTTTTTCTTTCAAAATTATATCCACTTCAAATGGTTGTTGAAAAAATACCCCTGAAAACCACCATTCATCCTTCCATGAAGCAATTCCCAAAAACAATATTGCATCAATATCTTTCAAAGAAGCTGAATGATCAAATGATTTCTTAGTTAGGTTGAATTTTTTGCCCGATGCAATATGTTCAATAAACACGTTAAAGTCATCTTGTCCCTTATACAAAAACAAACCACTTATCCTGTGTGACATGCCTAAAAAATTTTCACTTAACACCTTATTGTTCTTTAAAATTTCAGAAGCCCATTCCTTACCTTTTAAATTTAAAAGGCGAGTATGCGAGCTATGAAGTAATTTATCCCTGTTTTCGCTTAAAATACTCATCAAATTCCTGTCATCTTTGAGATCTTCTAATATTTCAAGTTCCTGTTCTATTAGTTCTATCAAAGTATCAGGATAGAACAGATACGTCTTGAACAAAATACTGTCAATTTGATTACGGGCAACATAAAAATCTTCTCCTTTTGAATCTTTCTGGTAAAACGATTTCAGAGAAACGTTTTCCGGGGCGTATTCCCAGGCTTCATCAAAAACCTCCATTACCTTTTCCGCCGTTTTGATAATAAAATCATTATATGGAGCAATGGATTTTTCTTCCTGCATGGTATTCAGAAAGTACCATACCAGAAAACAAATGTCCTGAATGTTTATCTCATTTTCTGTATATTCATCTAAATTGTAAAACGGAAGTTGTTTTTTATACAATTGTTGATGCATTCTTACAAAAGTGTTCCAGATATTAGTTTCTGATATTAAATCTTCAAAATATGAAGTTAAAAAGCAAGCCAACTTATCGACATCTTCACTATCAATGTACTTTAGGATTATAAAAGACCATCTATTCATTGTTATACTGCGCTTAACCTCATTGCAGATTTTCAGGTAATAATTGTCGGTGGGTACTTGTCTTTCATAAGGCTTAAATTCTAACCAATCAGCGATATAAATCCTTTTTTCCATATCAGTTAATTCTATTTTAACATCTCATTGCAAATGTTAAAGATAAGTATTTGCAAAATATCTCAGCCTAAATGCAAGGATTAATAATCAAAACAGTCATTTAAAATAATGACAGTCACAGCATTGAAATAAATTGGTATTAATGACATTTTACCTGGTCATTGATGATATTTTAAAGGATTGTTGATGATATATTGTTTTATCCGACAATATTCAATCGTATTACGGATAACATGGTCATGATAATTTGGCTGCCATGTTTTATGTCCGACTGAATTACACATTAAATTTATTCTTTTGGAGGTCAGCATCTGGAATTTACCCAAAATCAATGGAATGATCATTTTGCGACGGATACGACGGTATTGTTTTA
>CAINLJ010000168.1 GCA_903850335.1 uncultured Bacteroidia bacterium
GTTTCACAACTCCCGATTACTCTGCGGTTAAAAACCTTTTAGACAGCCTCTTTTTTAGAGTAAGAATAAACTTTTACTTTACTTCATCCTCCTTATCCTGTTTTCGTTGCCAAAGGTTGGCTGCAATAAGGGCAAGACCACCAAAGACAAGCATCATTGACGGATAGGCAGCACCTTCTTCCATTCCGCCCGACGCAAGGAAATAAGCAACGACAATACCCAATCCGATACCAAACAAAAACAACCCAAATTTCATGACTCCACCAGAGCTGGCTTTCTTTCTGGTTTCAAAAAGTGCAGGATCAGCACCTCTTTCGATCAGTGCCATCCGTTCGCGGTTTCTGGATGTAACAATCAAATAAACAATTCCAAAGACCATCGCAAAACAACCGAGGGGAACTAAAATCCCGACTAGAAAAGGTTCCATACAATATATTTTAAAGGTTTAACATTTGCCCATTTGACGCAAAGTTTCATAGACAGGTTACAATATCGAAATAAAAAACGCAACAAATTTTTGTTTTTTCCGTCTTTGTTATAATTTTAAAGTCTATTGTTTTGTAACCATTAGCAGACTCCAGACGTCTAATTACCAAATGGAGAAGAAAACAGATGAGTATTATATTCGGGAGATTCTGAGGGGAGATTCGGGATCATTTTCAATACTTGTTGAAAAGTATTGTCATCTTGCCTTCTCATTGTCTATGAAATTACTAAACCAAAGGGAGGAAGCGGAAGAAGCGGCTCAGGATTCATTTATTAAGGCCTACAATTCACTTAAAAGCTTTCAGAATAATTCGTCGTTTAAGACATGGTTTTTCCGCATAGTTTACAATACGTCTATCTCAAGGCTGAGGAAAAGGAAAAATGCGGAGGTTAGATTAGAGGAGGTAACGATTTCTGATTATGAAATTCAGGCCACAGAGAGTGCTGTTGACCAGTTAAATTTAGAAGACAGGCAAAAATATCTGGGAATCGGCTTATCCAGACTTGATGAAGAAGAACAGGCTCTTCTGACGATGTATTATTATGATGATTTTTCGATGGAAGAAATAAGTGTTGTAACCGGACTTACGGTCTCAAATGTAAAGGTGAAAATTCACCGAAGCCGTAAAAGGCTTCTTCGCGAATTAAGATTTGTTTTAAAAGATGAAATAATATCCATATTATGAGTCAGAATGATATCATGAAAAGTTGGTTTAAGGAGTTACCTCAGGAATATCCTTCACCTGAATTTACGGCCGGAGTGATGAACAAGGTAATGTCAGAATGGACACGTAATCCAATTAAATATCAGCCTATTATAAGCAGGCGTAGCTGGTGGATTATGGCCGTTACTGCTATTGGCCTTACAGCACTCTTATTTTTGATCCATTCTTCAATACCGACTGGACCGACTGCAATAAATCAGACTAAAAGTATTTACGGTATAGATCTGTCGCAACTGATTTCTCCGCTAAGTCAGATTTTTGTAAAATTAAACAACCTTTCGCCAACCATTGCAATTGGTACCCTTGCAATTCTTGCACTTTGGTTTTTTGATCAACTCATTGCCAGAACTGTAAAACGCTAAAGCATTTTCAAAAATTCCCTGATTAAGGATCAGAAAATCACATTCTACTGCGCAGAAATATATTGATCTCGAAGAACGATATTTTCCGAAAGATTGATAATGTCCTGCCTTTCAGGAAGGTATTATTTATGTTTGAATGTCCCCTTATGTCAACGACCCTATGGTTATGAAAAATGAGTTCATATCTAATAGACATGGATTTGCAGAAATTTTGTTACTAAAGAGATCGAGGTGCAGACCACTCATGATATTTGTAGGATATTCGAGGCCATACAATATAGAAGAGGCTGTATCAAAAGGAAAAAATTTAAACCCTGAGGTCGCAAAGTGAAGATGCAAAGAATAGCAAAGTGTTGTATATTAAGTCATTAAATCTGAGTGATAGTCTGTTTTCATTATTTTATCCGGCGATAGAAGACTTTTGATACTGCCTCGGAATATCATTTCATTGCACTACCAAATGAAAAAAGCACTGAGTTTCTGTATTAGCCATAGTTAAAGGTATTACGGTACGCTGTACCTAATTTGAATATTTCATTAATGTGCTTTCTACAAATATAAACGGTGTTCTGCACCTACTATGCATTTATTATCAGGTTTTTTTTGAATAAAATAAGAATTTATCATATGAATTTATCCATAATCTACGACCAGCTGAAAATGAAAGCAGAAAAGCTTTTTCTAATTCAATAACTGCATGAAAAGGCCATGATGGGCAAAATAATTACAATATTTCAAAAATTATAAAATATTTACTTACAGTTCCAAAGTAATTTTGGACTTATTAGCATAAATAATACTGAAAGCTCCATAATAACTCAGCAGAAAATAAAATTTCAAAATTTTATTTTATTGATTTAGTGTATATTAACTTACAAGGAACCCAAAACATGCTGTAAAACATATAGCTTTCATATTGAAAGTATATGATGGGTTTTGTTTTCATTTTACAACTAATCACATCCAAATCAATACTACTGACAACATAAAGCAATCCCTTTATATTAAAGGATTTTTTGCCATTTTTAGAAACTATTTACCGCTCTGAAAATATTCCTCATTTTGAGAAAATAATCGAAAAAAAACAGGTTTCTTTGCAGAATAATTACAAATTGAAAGTAATAATTTAATATCATTGGAAATGAAAAAAATTGATTGTCTTTTAGGAAGAGTAGTATTGATTTTTGTGTTTATTATCATCACTTTTCACACAAACGTGCGCGGCGAAGTATCGGCTTCATCAAACAACAATTTCTCAATAACCTCAAATAATACAATAAATTCATCAGGCTGGAACTTAAATTATTCGGCTTCTGAAAATGGATTTAAGATTACTTTACTTGAGAATAAAGGAGAAAAAGTGTTCACAGTGCGGAGTAAATTCTTCGAAATAGCCTATGTTTTAAACAAAAATGGATTTGGAGCCAGAATGATTAAAGGAGGTCAGGCCGAGGTTCCTGCTCAGATTCTCAATCAAATACTTAATGAAGACGCACTTAAACAACAAAAAATTATCAGTGATGCTTCGATAAATGACGAGACAGCCCTTAATCTGATCGCAAGTTATCTCCCTGATTTAATTAATATTAACTACAAACATTTGGTTCGATAACTTCAAATCAAAACAAAAATCAAAAGACCATCCTATTTTCGGATGGTTTTTTTGTTTATTGTCACCTAAGGTTTGTAATTTTGCATAAATCCTGATCTAATATGCTTGAAATCTTTTACAACCGAAGGAGCACCCGAAAGTTCCTTAACCAGTCAATTGAAGAAGACAAAATTAAAAAACTTCTCACCGCTGCTCTTCTCTCTCCATCATCAAAGGGTCTTCGTCCCTGGGAATTTATTATTGTTGACGACCCCCTGAAACTTGAAAAACTGGCAATATGCAAGCCTCATGGCGCCTCTCTGCTAAAGCATGCACCGCTTGCGATAATAATTGCCGGAGACAAATCAAAGAGTGATGTATGGGTGGAGGATTGCTCTGTTGCTTCAGTATTCATTCAGCTTGAAGCGGAGGCATTGGGTTTAGGTTCCTGCTGGGTTCAGATAAACCGGCGTTATTATAATGATGATATAACATCAAATGAGTATATTCACGACCAATTTAATATCCCTGAAAGGCTGGAGGTTCTATCCATTATCGGTATAGGATACAAAGCAGCAGAACGCCAGCGGCTTTCTGATTGCGACTTGTTATGGGACAAGATCTCTATTAACAATTATAAGGATCCTAAAATCTTTTAGATAAATCAGGGGACAGAAAACACATTACTATGACACTTCGTAATCAGCTGGATGATACAGATTTAAATATACTGGATATTATCACAAAGAATGCAAGAATTCCCTTTAAGGATGTCGCCAACGATTGTGGTATTTCAAGGGCGGCAGTACATCAACGGGTAAACAGAATGATCGAGATGGGTGTTATTACCGGCTCAGGATATTATATAAACCCTAAAAAAATTGATTACCGGACTTGTACCTATGTCGGAATCTTTCTTGAAAAAGGGGGCCTGTTTCATGAGGTTGCTGATCAGTTGCATGCTATTTCAGAAGTCGTTGAATGTCACTATACGACTGGAGAGTATGCTATTTTCATCAAGGTATATGCCCGCGACAATGAGCATCTCAAGGAGATTCTAAGTGAAAAGATTCAACGGATTAATGGTGTCTCAAGTACAGAGACTTTTATTTCGCTTGAAGAAACATTTAAACGAGAGGTTCCTATTTTCTCGTTATCCGTTTAACGTACGTTGGCGGATTGTTTCAAAAACCAGAATACCCGCTGCAACGGACACATTCAAGGATTGGATCTGTCCAAACTGAGGAATCTTCGCCCATTCGTCCGAAATTTTGAGTAAGCCCGCCTCAATACCCAAATCTTCAGATCCAAGGATAATCGCTGCCGGATCTCTGAAATCGATGGAATTATAGAGTTTTTCCCCTTTATCAGTTGCTGAAATAATTTTTAATCCACTATTTTTTAAGTATTTAACAACAGACAAGAGACTTTTTGTCCTGCATACAGGGATAAGGTGTAATGCCCCGGCCGAAGTTTTAATAGCATCTGCATTTATTTGAGCTGAGCCCTTTTCCGGAATTATGATTGCATGGACGCCTGCTACCTCCGCTGTCCTGGCTATAGCACCAAAATTACGTACATCGGTTAACTCATCAAGAATAAGAACCAGCGGGATTTTACCTTCCTCGTATATCCGTGGTATGATCTCTTCGATATTCTGGTAAATAATTGGTGAAATATAAGCCAAAATACCCTGATGATTTTTACGTGTCACCCTGTCAAGCTTTTCTACCGGAACCAGTTGAACAGGAATTTGCATCTGGTGGACCAAATCCATCAGCTCATGGTAAAGGTCGCCTTGTAAACCCTTCTTAATGAGGATTTTTTCAATTTCCTTACCTGAATTGATTGCTTCGATGATGGTTCTCAACCCAAAAATAAAATCTTTCTTTTCCATATATTTGGTCCTATATATTTATTACCATGTTCTTTTATTCTCCCATTCCTTTAATTCGTCATTTAGAGCTTCCCACTCTTTCATTGCCAGCTCAACTTGTTTTTTAGCAGCACCATATCTGTCAAAAAGTGAGCTGTCATCCATTAAAGAGGGATCTGCGAGCTTTTTGTCCATATCTGCAATTTCATCCTCGAGTTTTGAGATTTGCCATTCCGCCTCACTAATTTGCTTTTCGAGGCGGTTAATCATCCGGTTAATCTCCTTTTTGTCCTCAAAACTTACTGCCACGACTTCTTTTACCTCTTCCTTTTTAATTTTTTTCTCAGGTACTGACAATTCAAGGTCACGTAAGGATTCCATTTTACGTTTTTGTAAAAATTCATATACGCCACCAAGGTGCTGCCTGATCTTTTTATGCCGGAATTCATACACAACATCCACGAGTCCATCCATAAACTCCCTGTCGTGGGAAACGACGAGTAAAGTACCATCAAAATTCATCAGAGCCTGTTTAAGTAAACCCTTTGAATGGATGTCGAGGTGATTTGTTGGCTCATCAAGGACGAGAAAGTTCACCGGCTCAAGCAACAGTCTGATCATTGCCAGGCGGGCACGTTCACCACCGGAAAGTACTTTAACCTTTTTATCCGCATCCTGACCCGAAAACATGAAAGCACCAAGAATATCCCGGATTTTGGTTCGGATATCTCCCACTGCAATTTTATCGATTGTCTCAAAAGCAGTAAGCTCTTCGTCGAGCGAAGAGGCTTGGTTTTGAGCAAAATATCCAATTTTCACATTATGACCAAGCTTATGTTCGCCTGCACATTCCAGTTCCTGCATGATAATCCGGGCCATTGTACTCTTTCCCTCACCATTTTTACCAACAAAGGCAATCCGGTTTCCCCTTTCCAGTTTGAGGTCAACCTGATCAAGAACCAAAAGGTCACCATAGCGCTTAGACACTTCTACTGCCTCAAAAACCACTGTCCCTGAACGTGGAGAAGGCGGAAATTTTATGTTTAATGACCGGGTATCTTCCTCATCGATCTCAATCCGATCTACCTTATCCAGTTGTTTGATACGCGATTGAACCTGGACTGATTTAGTTGCTTTATACCTGAATCGGGCGATAAAGTCCTCAGTATCCTGAATCATCTTTTGCTGATTTCGAAAGGAAGCCATCTGCTGCTCACGACGCTCAATACGGAGTTCCAGATATTTTGTATAATTGACTTTATAATCATAAATTTTCCCCAGACTAATTTCTACAGTACGGTTTGTAACGTTATCGAGAAACGCCCTGTCGTGCGAAACGAGTACAACCGCACCAGCATAGTCCTTGAGAAAATTCTCAAGCCATTCAATAGACTCTATGTCAAGGTGATTGGTAGGTTCATCCAGCAGGAAGACATTAGGCTTTTTCAATAGAATTTTAGCGAGTTCTATTCTCATTCGCCACCCGCCCGAGAACTCTGATGTCTGCCTGTTAAAGTCAGTACGTTCAAAGCCTAGACCGATCATGGTTTGCTCGATGTCGACATGGAAATTTGTGCCTCCCATTAATTGAAAACGCTCATTTGCCTCATGCATCTCATCTATAATACGATGATACCCGGCCGATTCATAGTCTTCGCGCTCGCTAAGTTCAATATTCAGAAATTCAATGCGTTTTTCAAGTTCCAGTATCTCTGCAAAGGCCGTCACCGCCTCTTCCATAACAGTTCTTGAATCAGAGAGCTCCATGTGCTGAGGCAGATATCCAACCATAATATCTTTTGGAAGTACCACTCTTCCTGAAGTTGGCAATTGTTTCCCCGCAAGGATTTTAAGTAATGTTGATTTGCCAGCTCCGTTTCTTCCGGCTAATCCAATACGATCACGCGGATTTACAATGAAATTCACATGCTTAAAAAGCTCGAAACCTCCAAATTCAACATATAATTCTTCAACTGAAATACTCATGATTCACAAACACATACATAGATGAATACCCTCCCTGAAACCTATCCGGACAAGACAAAAAGTCGGGAACAGGGAGTATTTTTTAAGACGGCGCAAAGATACCAAAAATTAAAGGGTGAGAGGGAATTATTTTTAACTCATTGATAAGAATCAAATTATATCTTTGCAGAAATTCAAAAAGAACATTTTGGGAAGAGGAAATAAACCTTTGCCTTTGTACGAAGGGGTTGAAATCATAGATATTGGTGCCGAAGGGAAAGCGGTGGCCAGGGTTGAAGGTGTAGTGGTTTTTACTACCGGGGTTATTCCCGGTGACATCGTGGACCTTCAGGTAACAAAGAAAAGAGAAAAATATCAGGAAGCCAGAGTCATCAAAATCAAGTCTGGCTCACCTGACCGGATCACCCCATTTTGTGAGCACTTTGATATTTGCGGGGGATGTAAATGGCAATATCTGACCTACGAAAAACAGCTTTTTTACAAACAAAAACAAGTTTCAGACCAACTTAGGAGGATAGGAAAAGTAATAGTTCCTGAAATTATTCCTATAAAAGGATCAGCAAATTCGACCTTTTACCGAAATAAACTTGAATTTACATTCTCGAATCGTCGCTGGCTCACGCTTGAAGAGATACAATCACCAGATCCTGTTAATGACAAGGACGTTCTTGGTTTTCATGTACAGGGAATGTTTGATAAAGTCCTCGACGTAAGAAAATGCTGGCTTCAGCCTGATCCGTCTAATGCTATCCGTAATGCTGTTAAGGCATATGCCCTTGAAAATAACCTATCCTTCTACGACCTTAGGAACAAGGAGGGATTTTTACGAAATCTTATTATACGGACAACAAGCACCGGGGAATTGATGGTAATCGTTAACCTTTTTTCGGAAGACGTTGTAAAAAGAGTCTTATTGCTGGATTTTCTGATTCTTAAATTTCCGGAAATTACTTCCTTGCAATATGTTATCAATCAAAAGGGAAACGACACGATAACCGATCAGGAGATACATGTATATAAAGGCCGGGAATTTATAGTGGAAGAGATGGAAGGACTAAAATTCAACATCGGTCCGAAATCATTTTATCAGACAAATTCTCTTCAGGCATATGAGTTGTATAAGATTGCACGCGATTTTGCCTGCCTCCAGGGAGATGAAGTAGTTTATGATCTCTATACCGGGACTGGCACCATAGCCTGCTTTGTTGCCTCTCGAGCAAAAAGGGTTATTGGAATTGAGTATGTCCCGGAGGCGATTGAAGATGCAAAGATTAATGCTCTCAATAATAACATAGCCAACGCAGAATTCTTTGCCGGTGACATGAAGGAAATACTGACAAAGGATTTTATAGCACTGCATGGGCACCCTGATGTGATTATCACAGATCCGCCCCGGGCTGGAATGCACGAAGAAGTTATTGATATACTGTTATTTGCAGCCCCTGAACGGATAGTATATGTCAGCTGTAACCCTGCCACTCAGGCTCGTGACATCAGTTTGCTAAACCACGCCTACCAGGTTACAAGAGTACAGCCCGTTGATATGTTCCCACATACCCATCATGTTGAAAATGTAGTTTTGCTCGAAAAGTTAAAATAAAAAAAAGCCACTAACATAAAGACTCCAAATGGCTTCAATCTACATCAGGTCTTAATGCAGTTAAGAAATTTAAGTCTTTATGTTATGGCAATAATACTCCCGGGAGGAGGTAGTCCTCTTTACCTTTGCGACTGGTCCTTACTCCTTTTTACCAGTATTTAGTCCAATGAGTGTGTAAAGCGGACAAAAACTGATAAAGCTCGTCACAACAAAGATGGCCGCAAACGCCAATAAGACAATTGCAAGAGTTCCTTCAATAACCTTTGTAAAATAAAGGACTACAACGATAGCAGCAACTAAAATCCGCAGAATCTTGTCGACGGTTCCCATGTTTTTTTTCATCTTTAATCAATGGTTTTAAGTGGCAGGATGAAGCTTGCATGTAAGATCACATCCTCGTTTGGGTTTAATGGACATGCCCATTTAGAAATTCACAATTATACTATTTATTACACGTTCAGATAACACTTAACTGAATAAAAAGTTGCTAAATACTTGACTGGTATTATTTATCCGGAGCAATTTTAATAACCTTCCATTTCCCATTTTGCCGCACATGCGCCATACCTTTGTAACAGCAGGTTCCATGATAATTATACCCTTCATCATAAATAATTGGTATCACCTCTTTCCCCTTCTGATCAATGAACCCATATTTTTCATTGAGCTTAACCGCGGCATAACCCCCGATAAACTTCCAGGTAAAATCGTATTTCAGACTTATAACTTCCTTTCCTTCAATGTTTACATATCCATACTTACCGTTTAGTTTCACCGCCGCCAATCCTTCTTCCGGCAAATAGGCAAGATCGTATATGGGAGTCACTACAACTTCTCCCTTTTCGTTTTTATACCCATACCTGTCATTTTGGGCAGAATAAAAAGGAAATATCTGAGTGACGGGTCGCGACCCGTCTTCTCCGTAACAAATGGATCCCGCAGAAATTAAAAGGATTAATAAAAATATTTTCATTATTTATTTGATTTGTTTAATGTGATTGTATGGACAGGTCGCGACCTGTCCGTATGATATCGGGGAAGTCCGTGGGATTTATTGCCCACGAACCAGATGGTTTTTCGCCCATGAAAAGGACCAGATTGCCACCTTTAAGGATATCTTCATGTTTTATGAACGATCGGGTGTAAGCAATTCCATTTAGTGTGGCCCTCTGGATATAAATATTTTTCTGACTAAGGTTCTCAGCAGTTACTGTAAATGACTTTCCATTACCAGGAAAGATTGTTGATTGATTTGCCAGCGGTGTACCAAAAACATATTCACCATTCACTGGATTTACGGGATAAAATCCAATGGCACTCAAAACATACCAGGCACTCATTTGACCGCAATCGTCGTTTCCACACAATCCGTTTGGTTGGTTGCTATAAAAACAAGTCTGGATATGGTTCACCTTCTCGGCTGTCTTCCAGGGTTTTCCAATATAACTATAGAGATACGGGACGTGATGACTTGGTTCATTTGAGAACTCAGATAATCCATAATACCCATTATTTTTCAAATCACTTTTCTTTGAACTCTTCAAATCGTAGAGTGAATCAAGTTTCATCTCAAATTTCTTATCCCCGCCCATGGAAGCGATTAAACCATAAACATCCTGAGGAACATACCAGGAATAGATCCAGGCATTGCCCTCCTGAAAACCAATCGATTCCTTTGGATTAAAGGGAAGTATCCACCCACCTGTGCTGTCTTTAGACCGAACAAATCCGGATGCTGGATCAAAGAGATTTTTCCAGTATCCACTTCTTTTCATAAACTCCCCGTAGTCAGACGTGTTATTGAGACGTTTGGCAGCCTGGGCAATACACCAGTCATCAAAGGCGTATTCTACTGTTTTGGTTACACCCCGTTGGCGTGGATCGAGATCATCCGGCACATAACCAAATTGTCTGTAAAAATTGGATTCGCGGATATCTTCTCCTGCAGTTACTTTCATGGCTTCAAAGGCAAGGGCATAATCAAAACCACGGATACCTTTTAGCATGGCATCAGCGATTATTGGCACAGCGTGATAACCAGGCATTACATTAGCCTCGTTGAAAAAAAGTTCCCAAGAAGGGAGAAGACCATGTTGTTTGTAAAATTCAAGAAATGAATTGATTATAAAGGGCTGACGTTCAGTTTGAGTGAGTGTAAACAAGGGTGCAGCAGCCCGGTATGTATCCCACAGGGAACTTAAAGTATAAATATCCTTCCCATGATGAATTTTCTTGTCTGCCCCGGTATAATTACCTAAGGCGTCGTCAAAGCGAAATGGGGCGAAATAACAGTGATAGGCTGATGTATAAAAAGTCTCTTTAAATGATAGATTATCAGATGTGACTTTAATTTTAGCCAGTTCAGTTTCCCAGGCGTCAGATGCACTTTTTTTTATGGCCTCAAAATCCCAGTCTTTAATATCTTTAAGTCCGGCAAGTGCTCCGTCGATATTGGCGGAACTGATAGCCACCTTGGTAAGTAGTTGGTTTCCGGATTTTATCTCTGGAAACCGTAACACAGAAACTAACCTGACGGCTCGTGCCTCTTCTTTTGAATTTACCTTAACACTATCAGCAAAAATGGTAATCTCCCCGACTGGCTCACTTGTCTGTATAGCGAAGAAGACACATCTCTCACCAACAAAGCCGATTGAACGACGAAACCCAACCACTGTATTGGAATCAATTTTCTTAAAATAACATTCCAGAGGTAAATCACCATTATGCCCGACCCGTGCCTCAATGCCATTTCCTACGCCCAGATCAATTTTCAACAGATTGTTTTTATTCTCCGGGAAGGTATAACGGTGAAATCCGCAGTGGACTGTGGCGGTGAGCTCTGCTTTTATATGGGAAGTCTTGAGCCATACAGAATAATATCCGGGTTTAGCTTTCTCATCCTGATGGGAGAATTCACTTCGGGTGGCCTTCGGTGATGGATCACTGTTTGGGAGCGGAAACAGGGAAATATCACACAGATCTTCGGCACCTGTTCCGCTATAGTGAGTATGGCTGAATCCACCAATATTTTTACTTGAATAATGGTAACCACTGCACCAGTTATAACCTCTGTCACCGTTGTCAGGACTTAGCTGGATCATACCAAAAGGGACAAGGGCGCCTGGGAATGTATGTCCGTCCTCATCGGTTCCTATGAATGGATTAACATAGTCAGTTAATCGTTCAGACGGACTATGATTGCAGGCTGTTAAAAGGAATAATGCAAGCAGAAAAGGGATAAGTTTTTGTAAGATCATTTTTTGAATTTATTCTTTTGTATGCCTTGCAAACACAGACATAAATCTTCCTGGAACGGGTGTCTCATATCGAACCTCATTCCCATTTACAGGGTGGATAAATGCAAGAACCCGGGCATGAAGACAAGTTCGTCCAATGAGATTAGTTTTCGCACCGTATTTCTTATCCCCCACGATGGGATGTCCCAGATCTTTCATGTGAACCCTGATCTGATTTTTCCTGCCTGTATCCAGTTTAACCTCCACAAGTGTTATCGCTTCACCCCGGCGCAAGACTTTATAATGTGTAATTGCCTCATCACCTTCTCCAGGAACTTTTGTTGAGTACATAACAAGAGCCTTATTCTCCTTTAAAAATGAGCGGATTGTCCCCTGATCATTTTCAACAATTCCTTCCACCACAGCAACATAAGTTCGTTCAATAACTGCTTCCTGCCAGGCACGCTGCATGGCTGATTGAACCTCTTCGCTTTTTGCAAACACCATGATTCCTGAAGTATCCCTGTCTAACCTGTGAACAACAAATATTCGGTTAGACGGATTCTCACGTTTTACATGCCCGCTAAGGATGCTATAGGTTGTCAATAATTTCTCTTTTGCTGTCGCAATAGACAACATTCCGGCTTCTTTCTCAATAACAATCAGGTATGGATCCTCAAAAAGGATTCGCAAGCCTTTATATTTTATTTCTTCGGGGATCCTGTCAAGGGTAATTGTTACCTTCTGACCAGGAAACAGTGAATAATCGAACTGCGTGATTACATGATTATCAACAGACACTTGTCTGTGAGCAAGGAATGCCTTTACAGTTGTCCGGCTTTTACCCTTTAATTGTTCAAGTAAAAATTTCAGTAATTGAGTATTGCCTTTAACGATAAAAAGAATCTGCTTTGGAGTTCCTTTTGCCGGGCTTGTTGGTATTTGTTCCATTTATTGTAATTTCAATTTTCATCGACCTGAATAGTCGTTCAAAAGTACAACAATTTATGATGGTCTAATTGATTTGATCGGCAACTTCCTCGCTGAAAACTTTTTGAATAAGAAATGAATCAACTTTTTCGGTGTAATTGTAATTAGCAGACCTCAATAATTCAAGATATGATTTTACTGTTTCTGCACTGTGTGTTTGCGGGTTTTTTGTGATAAACATCTCAAGATTTGTTCTGGCACTGTCGCTCAGAACACTAGTTTCCGGATCAAAGACTCTGGAATGATCCATTCCCGCCAAAAATGCTCCCAGGTATTGGGCATACCTGTCTTTTGCTGATTTTATTAATAAAAAACCAGGAAATTGGGTTATAAATTTTTCCCATATTACGATTCTTAATGCCAGTGAATCGGTCGGGATAAGCATCCTTCCTTCACTTGCGAAGGGCTTGAGCTGATCTGTTGATTCAATTGCAAGAAATTCCCGGTAGCCTCTGGTTAACATAAATCCATATTTTTCAAGCAGAAAAGAAGAACGTGGCTCAAGAAAATAGGAACCTTCTACTGAATAAAGTAGTAATCCATGATCTGCAAACATGCGTTTCCAGGCGAGGATATTTTGAAGGGAAGGAGAATTATTCAGTTGAGTAGTAATATTTTCATTATTTTCGAGGTAACTACCCGAGAGATGATTCATAAAATCATTAAAGATCAGGAATAATGAATCTTTTGTAAGGCTATCGGCAGCACAATTTTTTAAAAGAATTCCTGCCACCTCCAATGACATTAAATCACCTGAATCCAGAGTATCAAGGACCTGACGGAAATCAACAGTCGTGGATATTTTTATCTGAGCTATTCTTTGAGAATCAATCTTTTGGTCTGTTCCAGATGCAGAACCGGCATTCTTAACATTAGGTTGACTTGTGTTACAAGCAATAAAAACTGTAATGATCAGTAATATAGAAATATATCGCATAGAGGACGGATTATACCGGTTAATTTAATTGGAATTTGAATCTACGCTAATTAAGTGAAAATATCTCAATGAGAATACCCTTTATTTTTTTCTTCAATTACTGAAAAAACGGTCCTACCTCCCCTCACGCCTTCCATAACAAAAAACTTTCCATCTCTTTTCGCCTGAACCGGACTCCCATTACTTAATAAAACAGCACTTGGTATATCCCGAACCGGAACGAAAACTACCGCACTCATGTTTAAAGGAATAGTTAGGGCAAGATCGAAATGAGTCACATTATCTGTATTAAATTCACAAAATATCGATCCACGGATTGTCGGAACCTTAATTTCAGATGAAATGAGACCACCTGTTTGCGGCTTAATCTGTGCTCGTTGAAATCCGGGTAAAAGTGGAACAATACCCCAGAAACCTCGTGTAATCATATTTGCAGGAACTGCTCCCCATGCATGATTCCAATCGAGATTTGGTTTAAATTTTGCATCCCAGGCCTCCATAGTTATCGTAGAACCTAAATTAATCATGTTCCACCAACTTCGTTCACCTTTCGACCGCATCAGATTGAGGGCCGAATTATCCTCTCCGGCAGAGTACAAAGCCTCGAGCAGATATTGTGCGCCATATACACTACATGCCATTCCTCTCAGATTAATGAATTTCACGACTTCCGGAATAATATTATCTGGAACTATTCCAAAAGCCAGCGGAAAAATGTTAGCATGCAGCGAGGAATGGGCAGACCCCTGACCATCGAGATATTTCTTCTCTGTTTGACTAAAGAGTAAATTATTAATCGAGTTTTTTACCCTCTGCGCCCTCTCTTTAAAAAAGCGTTCATCATCAAATTCTCCAACTGCGTTCGCGATCCGGGCCATTAAAAAAAGTGATTCATAATGAAAGGCATTAACCACTGTGCTCACTTCAGGCATCTCATTATTATCCCGTTCTATTGCGGGCCAGTCAACAATATCCTTAATAGGTCCATGAATATGTATGTCATTTAACAGCGTTTCAGTCAGAAGTCCTGTGCGTGTACTAATCAAGCCATCACTACGAGCCAAAGAAATTAAACTCTTGAATTTAAGGTCCTTATAGAATTTTACAAGAGACCGGTTATCTCCTGTATATAAATAATCGGTATAGGCTATCATCACAGATTGCATGATCCATTCCGTTGGCCACGTTGGGTTATTAATTAAATATTCGTGTGAAAAACGTGCCATACTGTACTCCCTGTCGGTACAATAATGACCAAGCTGGTTGATATAAGCATCCGCTTCATAGGGTATCCGTTCCCTGTCACCATCAACATATACACCACAAAAACTGGTTGCCTTAATTGTGTATTTACACAAATCCCAAACCTGATTAAGTACTGTATCGGAACAAGAGAAATAACTCTCATTTTCCTGCCAGAAATAATTAGTTGCAATCTGTTCAACTGATTTGCAGTGGATTAAGGGAGAATTGATTTCAATTTCGCAATACCTGAACGGGGTAACTTCCCCTGTCTCTGATGGCATATTGATAGCTGGATATTTTGTATGACGCTGAATATGAGGAATATTTATTGTATACAAATGCGTACCCTTTTCTACATTAAGACTGAAGTATCTATACCTGATTGTACCACCAGGATTCCTGTTTACCCTTTCCGAAGCTTCTGCTTTTTCACCGAGATGGATACGGATTGAATCTGATTTTTGACTTTCAATACACACCCTGACAGTGCCAAATGCTGCCTTCCCAAAATCAACAAAATAATTACCCTTACTATTAATTTTAATCTCCCTAAGGGGTAAAATTGTGTGTTTAACCAATGGCATAACTGAGCTTCCCGTCCCTTTTGCAAATGATCCTGTTTTGAATTCTTGTATTTCTGAGGTTCCGGTATTATTATTCAGTCCTATTTTAACCATGACATTCCAGAAATACGTTGTTAATGGTTTTAAAGGCACACCTCGATATTTCACATTGACCGACTCTTCGGAAATTATTTCACCACTATTCCATACATCGGCAAACCCTTTTAAAAGATTCTTTTCGGAAGATGAGACTTTTATCGAATAACTCTTTTGAGCACCCTTAAAGGCATCATTTAATATCCAGGAAAAATTTGGCAATGGTTCATTAACAAATCCCTGGGATGGATCACGTAAGAATTCCACCATTAAGCCGGTTGGTCCGGCTTTCGTATTACCCCAAAGCGGAAAGGACGTGATGATCAGGAAAAACGGGAAAAGGAAGATCAGTTTATTCATAAAACATTAAGAAATAATACGAAATATACCCGAAAGAATTATCGTATTCTGTTTTGACTAAGATAATGGTTTTAAACTAAAATCGATGAGAAAAAGTTAATAAGGTTTTATATGCATCAAACAGATCGAGGTGCAGAGCACTGATGATATTTGCAGGATGTTCAGGACTATACAACATCGAAGGTATATCCTACCGGTATATCAATTCAATCCCATTTAAACACAACAATATGAATTGATCCACTTTTTCATCCAATCCTAAATGAGGTGAAGGTACTAAATTTCACAAACTAACAGAGGCCATCCCGGTAGGGACAGCCTCGTTAATATGAACGTTATTTGACAGGTTTTACAACCTCGCTTTGATAGCGGCAGTCTCTTTTTCGAATCCTGGTTTTTCAAGCAGTGCAAACATATTCTTCTTATATGCCTCCACTCCGGGTTGATCAAATGGATTAACATCAAGCAGATAACCACTTATTCCACAAGCTATCTCGAAGAAATAGATTAACTGTCCGAGATAATATTCATTCAGGTGTGGTATGTTTATACGGATATTTGGAACTCCTCCATCGACATGAGCGATACTTGTTCCTAGTTCTGCCATTTTATTTACATAATCAACTCTTTTCCCGGCAAGGAAATTTAGTTTGTCGAGATCATCTTTATCCTCGGGTACCAGGACTTCGTTGTTCACATTTTCGACTGAGAGCACTGTTTCGAAAAGGATCCGTTCGCCTTCCTGGATATACTGTCCCATAGAGTGAAGGTCACTCGAGAAATCCACACTTGCCGGAAAGATACCCTTCAATTCTTTTCCTTCACTTTCTCCATAAAGCTGTTTCCACCATTCAGCAAAGAAGTGTAACTTAGGGTTGTAATTAACCATAATCTCCACCTTTTTGCCGATCTTATAAAGTGCATTTCTGGCAGCTGCATATTGGGCGGCGATGTTGTTTTCGAATGGGACATCAGCGCCACAGGCAATTTCCATTGATTTGGCACCACTGATAAGTTCGCGGATATTGAATCCAGCGATAGCAATTGCGATAAGTCCAACAGGCGTTAAAACGGAGTAACGGCCACCTACATCATCAGGAATAACAAAGGTTTTATAACCTTCCTCTTTGGCAAGGGTTTTTAAAGCCCCGCGTTGTTCGTCCGTAATTGCGATGATTCGTTTTCGTGCTTCGTCTACTCCATACTTGTCTTCCAGATCCTGCTTAAGGAGTCTGAATGCAAGAGCAGGCTCTGTGGTAGTTCCTGATTTTGAGATAATTGCACAGGCCCATTCTTTATATTCAAGCAGGTCACGAAGTTCAAAAAGATAATCTTCACTTATATTCTGTCCTGCAAAGAGAACCAAAGGAGCTTCAAAGCTTCCCTTAATATGTGCAAAAGAATCTGAGAGAGCATCAATAACAGCCTTACTTCCGAGATAGGAACCTCCAATACCGATCACAACGAATACCTCAAGGTGTTTCGATTGAAGTTTAAGGGCAACTTTTTCAACTTCTTCCAGATGTGCTTCAGAAATGGAAGAAGGCAAGTCTACCCAACCCAGAAAATCGTTTCCCTTACCGGTTTTATCACGAAGGGTAGCATTTTTTTGTTCAGCAGCGGTTTTGTATGCTGCAATGGCATCTGAAGGGACAAAGCTGTAGACTTTATCAAGATGTAATGAAATATTTTCCATAAAAAGATTGATTTAACGCAAATGTTCTGTTAATAACCGTATTTCAATTGCCGGTGAGATATTTTCGTAGATAATATTGTATACTGAATCGGTGATCGGCATATTTATATGATACTGAAGATTAAGCTCTTTAATACATTTTGTGGCATAATATCCTTCGGCAATCATATCCATTTCGAGCATTGCCGAGCGAACCGTATATCCTTTACCGATCATAGTTCCGAAGGCACGGTTTCGCGAAAAATGCGAATATCCTGTTACAAGCAAGTCACCGAGGTATGCTGATGATTTTATATCACGGGTTATTGGATGCACGGTATCGACAAAACGCTTAATTTCCTGAATTGCGTTTGACATAAGTACTGCCTGAAAGTTGTCACCGTACCGCAGGCTGTGGGAAATACCTGCGGCAATAGCCATAATATTTTTCAATACGGCCGAATATTCTGTTCCCCAGATATCATCAGAGATATGAGTTCGAATGGATGGGCTCTCCAGTAACATGGCGAATTGTCTGGCACGCTTCACGTCTGGACTCGCAATCGTCAGATAGGAAAGCAAATCACGTGCAACCTCTTCTGCGTGACAAGGGCCTGCAATAACCCCAAACTGATCGAAGGGAACATCATAAAATTCATGAAAAAACTCTCCTACCACGAGATTATCATCCGGGATAATCCCTTTTATTGCTGAGATTACATAGCGGTCGCCAATATCTACTTTAAGATGACTAAGTGTATCTTTTAAAAAGGCAGATGGAGTAACGAAAACCAGTATATCTGAGTTAAGTACGATCTCGTTGATGTCTGTGTAAAAATTTATTCTGGACATCTCGAACTCAACGGATCGAAGGTAGTTGGGATTGTGTCTGAATTTTTTAAAGAGTTCTATGTTCTCCTCAGTACGGATAAACCAGTTTAGTTCAGGGAGGTTATAAATCAAAATCTTGGCAAGTGCAGTTGCCCAACTTCCACTTCCGATTATGGCTACCCTGCTTTTCTCGTTAATTTCAGTCATTTTGCCGACGTATTAATTTAACCAATTTGACACATCGTTAGCCGATGGATTTGGTAATCCAAGCTGATTCTTCTTGTTGAAACCACACAAATCATTGAATAATTTACCTGGTTTCACCTCTTTTAACTGAGATACTTTTTTATACCCCATTTTCAGAAGTACCTCTACCCACTCGACAGGAATACCCAATTCTGTATATTTTTCGGCCGGATCTTCCTCGGCCCGCTTTTCAGGTTTCATTTGAGGGAACAAGAGGACGTCCTGAATCGAAACTGAGTTTGTCATCAGCATTGTTAACCTGTCAATCCCAATACCCATTCCCGATGTCGGAGGCATACCATATTCAAGTGCCCTGACAAAATCCATGTCAATAAACATCGCCTCGACATCCCCTTTTTGAGATAGACGCAACTGTTCCTGAAACCTTTCCAGCTGATCTATGGGGTCATTAAGTTCTGAGTAGGCATTGCAAAGTTCCTTCCCGTTTACCATCAGTTCAAACCGCTCGGTAAGTTCCGGATTATTGCGGTGTTTTTTGCATAAAGGAGACATCTCTACCGGGTAATCGGTAATAAATGTGGGCTGTATATAGTGACCTTCGCATTTTTCACCAAAAATCTCATCAATCAGTTTGCCCTTGCCCATCGTATTGTCACATTCGATGCCGAGTTTGAGACAAACCTCCCGCAACTCTTCTTCATTCATTTCTGAAATATCGAATCCGGTATGTTCCTTAATTGACTCATACATCGTAATGCGTTTGAACGGCCTTTTGAAATCTATCAATTTCTCACCAACGGTCACTAAGGTCTTACTATGAAGGGACAAGGCGACCCTTTCAATCATCTCCTCAGTAAAATCCATCATCCAGTTGTAATCCTTATAGGCAACATAGATTTCCATAACCGTAAATTCAGGATTATGGGTCCTGTCCATTCCCTCGTTCCGGAAGTCTTTTGAAAACTCATAAACACCTTCAAAACCGCCGACAATTAATCTTTTCAGATATAGCTCATTGGCAACACGAAGATAAAGCGGAATATTTAATGCATTGTGATGAGTAACAAAAGGGCGTGCTGCTGCCCCACCCGGAATAGGTTGGAGAATTGGGGTTTCCACTTCAACATAGCCACGTTCATTGAATAAATCCCGCATTTGGTTGATGATCTTCGTCCTTTTCAGGAAGACCTCTTTTACGCCCGGGTTGACAATCAGGTCCAAATATCGCTGACGATAACGTTGTTCAGGATCGGTAAATGCATCAAATGTTTTGCCGTCTTTTTCCTTAACAACAGGTAAAGGCTTAATTGATTTGCTAAGTAATGTAAATTCTCTAACGTGAATAGTAATTTCTCCCATCTGGGTTACAAAAACATAGCCTTTAACACCTAGAATATCACCTATATCCAGCAATTTTTTAAAAACCTCGTTATAAAGTGTTTTATCCTCGCCAGGGCAGATTTCGTCGCGACTTATATAAATCTGGATACGTCCTGATTCGTCCTGAAGTTCTCCAAAAGATACCTTACCCATAATCCGCTGGCTCATAAGTCGGCCGGCAAAAATCACGTCCTGAAAATTTCCGGTTTCAGGGTCAAATGAAGTAAGTATTTGGTTAGCTGTAGCGTTGATTTTGAATTCATTAGCCGGATAAGGATTAATTCCCAGGTCACGCAGTTTCTGCAATGAACCTCGACGAATCAATTCCTGCTCACTTAATTCTATATTGCTCATTCTCTTCAGTTAATTCGAAAAATATGCGCAAAGGTACAAAAAGTTATCCTTTTGGGAATAGGTACTTTTTAGTATATTTGAGGAAAATATTTTGAACCGAAGCCTCACATAAGAAGTTTGTATGCAAAAATCGTGGAAATTAAAGAAACCTGCTGATAATAATGATCTTAAGCACCTTTCAGCAGCGTTGAATATAGATATTGCAATAGCAAATTTACTTATTCAAAGAGGGATTAGAACCTTTGCCGAGGCTCGTACTTTTTTTCGTCCCAAGCTATCAGACCTTCACGATCCGTTTCTGATGAAAAATATGGATAAGGCAGTAGCACGTATAAAAAGTGCTATTGAGAAAAATGAGAAGGTGATGATTTATGGGGATTATGATGTTGACGGGACAACATCCGTTGCCCTTATGTACTCATTTTTAAGGACAAGGCTCACCAATATTGATTATTACATTCCTGACAGGTATATGGAGGGATATGGGATCTCGAGAATAAGTATAGAATATGCCGCAGAAAATAATTTCTCTCTTGTAATCGTACTGGATTGCGGTATTAAAGCCACTGATAAGATTGCCTATGCAAAAGAGCTTGGAATAGATTTTATAATCTGTGATCATCATAATCCGGATGAGATTATCCCGGATGCTGTAGCTGTTCTCGATCCCAAACAGCCCGATTGTAATTATCCTTACAAAGAGCTATCAGGTTGTGGCGTAGGGTTTAAGCTTATACAAGCGTTCTGTATTCACGAAGGAATTCCTGAAGAGGTAGCTATGGAATTACTTGATTTAGTAGTGGTTAGTATCGCTTCAGATATTGTTCCATTAACCGGCGAAAATCGTGTTTTAGCCTATTACGGACTTCAGAAACTAAACTCCAACCCATCTATCGGACTTAAAACTATCATTAAGTATGCAGGAATGGCGGGTGAATTTAAGATTAATGATATAGTATTTAAGATCGGACCGCGGTTAAATGCATCCGGCAGGATTGAACACGGGAAAAAATCTGTTGCAATATTGTTGGCTAAGGATGCTAAAGAGCTTGAAGATCTGGGAATTGAAATCAATTCGTATAATGAAATCAGAAAGACTCTTGACCGGGAGATTACGCAGGAAGCACTGGATATAATTGGTAAAAGTGAATTTTATGAAGGCAGGGTCACTACTGTGATCTATAATCGAGACTGGCATAAAGGTGTTGTTGGTATCGTAGCATCCCGGTTAACAGAACATTATTACAGGCCAACCGTAGTTCTTACTGAGTCGAATGGATTAGCGACCGGCTCCGCCAGATCAGTCGGTGAATTTGATTTGTACGAAGCCATCAGTGCCTGTTCCGACTTACTCGAATCATACGGCGGACACATGTACGCAGCAGGATTGTCAATGAAACTGGAAAATGTAGCGGAGTTCTCTCGCAGATTTGAACAGGTTGTTCGTGATACAATATCCAAGGAACAACAAAAACAGACAATTGAGATTGATGCCAGGATTTCATTATCTGACCTTACTCCAAAATTTCTAAGATTACTAAATCAATTTGAACCTTACGGACCTCATAACATGATGCCCGTATTTCTAACCGAAAATGTTCTGGATTATGGAACAAGCAGATTGGTTGGCAAGAACAATGAACACCTTAAGCTTGACCTGATGGAAGCAAACCGCTCCTCTGCTGTATTTTCAGGAATTGCCTTTTCACAGGCCGACCATCTGGATGTAATTAAAAGATCTATGCCATTTGATATCTGTTATTCTGTGACTGAAAATGAATATCGCGGGAAAACTTATATGCAGCTTAATGTCAGAGATATACAGTATCGTCACGAAGAAGGAGACAGCCACTAAATTCAGTTTCATGTGATAGTTTCCGAACCATTACATATTAAAAATAGTCTGATCGAGGCTCTTCAAAAAAAGTTGCCGGGAGAAGATGCGCATCGGCGTATGCTACCTAACGGGCGTAAATTGCATCCGGAAAAAGGATTGACCAATATGATTCAGAGCAGTGTATTAATGCTGATCTTTCCTGAAAATGGCGAACTGAAGACGTGTCTTATCAGACGACCTGCCAACATGAGAAACCACGGAGGGCAGATTGCCTTTCCGGGAGGAAGGTTTGAGCCTTCGGATAATGATCTTGTCTATACTGCATTAAGAGAATCTTTCGAGGAGATCGGACTAAAAGACAATTTAATTGAAGTGCTCGGATTACTAACCCCTATCTATATACAGGTTAGTAATTTCACAATTAATCCGATTATTGGGTGGTGTGAGCGATTACCTTTACTAAAAATAGACAGGCACGAAGTTGACGAGTTGTTCATAATTCCATTTGCACAATTATTTCACCCAACGAACTTTCTATCAAAAGAGGTAACGACCCCACGCGGGAATTTTCAGGCACCGGGCTATTTCATTGAACCCTTGTTTATCTGGGGGGCGACGGCAATGATACTTTCTGAATTTAAAGAAATATATACCTCAATTCAAGGCCTGTCATCAGGGATGATATGAATAGCAAAATCCGTTATGAATTCTAAAATCCGAAATTTGGTATTTAATAGAATTTGTCTAATTATAAAACGACCAGGATAGACCAAAGGCAAGGGAAGCCACTTGTGCCGCATAGGTTGGAGTTGTGTAATACCGTCTGGCTACCAGCTTACTCCCAATATTTGAGTACTTTACATAGAAGCGAGTCCGCTTTAATTTTAGGTTTATAAAAGCATCCAGCCACGGATAATCACCAATTTTTTCGTTATGCTGAACATAAAACATACCCAGAGCAGGGCTATAATAATCCCCATAATATCCGGTATCATAACGCATATCCACTCCTATCTGTAATGCAAGAACCTTAGATACTAAACCGGAAAGAAAAACTGTGTTCCGTGTTGAGATTTCGGGTATATGTAAATATTTATCCGTTGTCGATTTCTGATACATAACCGAATTCTCCAGGTTCAGAGGCCCGAATTTAAAATCCTTTCTAATAAAAAACTGAGCCACAGAGAATTCTGAACTTGCCTGACCAGGAAGAGAAGATTCGTTCCAATAAATATATTTATTTACAATCGAGTATTTAAACCCAAATTTTAACCTTCTGAATGGCTTTTCGTATGCAGCTCCTACCTTCAATTCATAGGTCCGGTCGAAGCTATTATCCCATTTAAAATGATTAGAATAATAGTGCTTATAAAAATAATCCGGTGTAGAATTTGTCATGCTACCGGTCAGGCGGACGAATGATGTATCTCTGGATGTTCTGATTGGTTTTTCGATCTTTCCGGTTAATTCAAAATCCCCGGCTCTGTATCCCTGGATGTAATATCTGCCTGAAGCATTCCAGTTTAGAAATTTAGCATTTGATCTGAATATTGAACCACCCACAAAAGTATTTGAGATACTCCTGGTCTGTGTAAGTCCCAATGGAGGTTTCATCAGACCTGGTGTATAGATTAATGCCTCACGAGGATAATACATATTTATTAAGTCATTCCCTATATAGGCCTGTTTACCAAAGGTATATTTCCTGTCCGGTGCCTCAACACCCTTGAGGTAAAACAGGTTTGTAAATCGTTTCATCCCTGTTTTATCCTGGGTTCCTGGCAATGTTGTTGACCCTTTGGCACTGTTAATATATGGAAGATGTTGAGTTCCATAAAAATAAACTGTCCCACGGGAATCGGTAAAGTCATTGGAAGGGTTCGGATCAATTTCATGGAAATTACGGGTATTATCGGAATATTCCAGAGTATGCATTATTGTAAATCGTGGGATGAATTTTTGAAATTCCTCATCCTTTTCCTTTACTTTGATCCATTTGCCAAATTTATACTGGTGTGCTATAACGGCGAAGGAGTTGTTTGATTCAGCAGCAGCACCGGTAAACCAAACAGGCATATTCTCAGGTTTGAGGTCAGGATTTTTAATATCTGAAGGATTTAACAATCCCCCGTTTTCCTGATTTGTTGATTTATTCTTTCCTATAATAAACCATAAATCGTACCGGTCGATGTTATAACTCGCAAACAAGTTCAGTGAATTATCCTTGGCTTCCTGATTAAGATACTTGCCCTGAGAAGAAATCGAGTTGTAACTAAAACCAAAATTCAATGCAGGATTAATATTTTGTGTCTGGAAAACTTTTAACCAGGATTCACCTACAGGTTTATTTACAAACCACTGACCATAGTCGAGCAATGTAAACGGTTTTGTCGTATTGTAAAAATGAATATCCTTAGGGAGAGTTAAATATGATTGATAGTTACGAAGAAATAAGAATTCATTGGAATCAAAAGAGCGCTGGAAAAAATCGTTACTCTGCGCCGATGCTCCAAGATTACCAAGTGTCTGAGCCGATATGGACTTCTTATAGACTGGGTTATAGTTTTGAAAATCAGCAAATACTGTATCGAGCCGGCTTTCCTTGATGCGTGAATACCCGTCCTGGAATTCAAATACTTTCATTTTAAACACAATGGTGTCTTTTTTAGCATCCGTTTTCTTCCTGCCAGAGGCATTATTACTGCCTCCCCGGCTTTGGCCGGAGGTATTGGGACTGTAATTTCCCCTCTGCGCAAAGGCTAAACCACAGTTGACTAGCAATATACCAAGAATAACGAACTTCAGCTTAATTCTCATAGCCGGCAAAGATAGGAATTTCCATTCAAAAGGTAAGACAGACATTTGGGATGTTTCAATTCTCTTGTCACTCCTCTTTCCTTATAAATGATTTAAAACTCATTGGAAATTGAATCCCATACATTTTTTCATATCCTTTGGTAAAATAGGTGTAATCAAAAAATGCCTGATTATGATTTTTAAGTTTAATAAGTGCTTCAATCTTCAACTTGAAGGCTTCTTCATTCAGGGGATCGGATTTTAAAATGAGGTCTGCGATCTTATAGATTGCTTCTGGGTTCTTATCCTTCTCGAACGAATCGGTCAGGAGGAAAAGATAATCGAGAAGTGATGACAGAAAATGACTGTTAAACGGATCAAGCCACGGAGTACGTTCGTCTGCTACAAATATGCCCTGGGTAAGGACAAGAATGATCTTCTCAAAATCTTCACGTGTCAGTGGCTGGAAGGTCCCCTTCATTTTTTTCAGAAGAAACTGATAGTCACAGAATACTTCGTTACTAAACTTCAAGACCCAGCTACCATCATTATGCAAAATTTGAACACCGTTCAGACTCAGTAACAGATCCCTTAATTTCTTAAGGTTTACATTTCGGTTGTTCTTCGCACTCTCAGGGGAATGATAAGTCCAGTGAATACTATTTAATTTTTCGTTTGTAATACCTTTTTCATCTGTTCCCAGGAGTAATATGGATAAGAAAAGCTGACGGATCTTTGTTGGAAACCTTGAACTAATCTCAATTCCCTCACTGTTATAGACCCGAAACTCGCCAAAAAGGTAAATAGCGTTTCTCTTTGGAAGTTCCACATGTTTTTTATCGTGATGTTCATTCCTGACCGGCACCTTCTCATTTACGAGCGAATTTAGCTGCTGGTCATCCTCAAGACTCTCTTCCGCTGTATGTAGTTCCCGCAATAATAATATCAGAACATAAATAAATACGAGAGAAAAGATACCAACCATCCAAAATACCTTTATTATCCAATTACCAGGGTTGGAAAGCACTGTCTTAAATGTAATTGCAAGCATCGAACGGTTTACAGGGGGGTAATTAAGCGTAAACACCTTATAAGTTGTCGAATCAGGACCAACCGGTGTCTTGATTACTGCAAAAAACTCGCGGGTCTTATCAAAAAAAGATAGGGATGCTTTTGAACGTTCCTCGTCAAAATAAAAATGCATCGTGTCACTGACCGCTGAATACTCCGGCTTTTCGAGTGAAATACGATAAAGTTTGAGATATGTACCATTTAAAAATGGAGGAAACCCCAGAATATAAAGTGCCGGTGTAGGCTCCGAAACAGTTGTTGAACCCATAGGGATAAAATTCTCCGAAACACTCTCAATATTCCATTTTTTCTTAAGTAAAGAATCATTCGTATTCAAATGGTAAAGGTCATACAAACATTGCGGACCCAGTTCCTGCTGACCTGAAGCATTACCATAGCCTCCAAAAATCAGATATTCTCCAGGTAAATTAGTTTTTGCGATGGCTGCATACGACCGGGGCACCAACTTATCACCCTTTAACAAAATCTGTTTCCAGTTTTTATCCGTGAAATTATAGCGCATTAAAAAGTCATTGTATCTGTAATTATGGTAACCACCAAGAGAATAGGCGACATTGCCCTGATCGTTTAAGAAAAATGTAGAGTTAACAGATTGCGTTGTATTAACTTCAAGGGCAGCTTTTTCCCATTCATTTTTGTTCTCATCATAAACATTTACTTCATTTGGGACAGTTCCTATGCAATATATCTTCCCCGTCTTGTATGAATAATAATACGATTCGGACTTTGTATTTGAAGGTTTGTTGTTAAGGACCTTCAGTGTGGTTATTTCGGAATTAACAATGTCATAAACCAAGATTTTATGCTTTCCTATAAAAAGAATTCTGTTTTGTGCCGTATCGAATGCAATTCCTGAAGATGCTTCCATACGTAATTCTTCTTTTTTCGTCCAGTAAAAGTGATTATTAATCAGCCAGTTTGGGTTAGTTGAATGTGCTGTTAAATTCCCAACCAGATCGGAAGCTTTCTCTCCTTCTGACTCATTCAACAACCAGTTATGTGCAGTTTTATTGTTATAATCAGCGATCCGTATGTTGCGGACTGCCATGCGAGGCACATCAGTAGTGGGAAAATAAATTGACCTGTTGGCACCAAAGATAATGTTAAGTTTTCTAAAGCCTGTTAAAACCACCTGATTGTCAGTAAAAACAGTATCACCCAAACTGACATCTATTTTCCCCTGCTTCAGATTAAACGACAATAAAAGATGAAGCCATGTATTGCGTACAAGGTCCTTTTCAACAAGAGGAATATTTATCGTGGTCGGCAAACCGTTAACAACGAGTTTTAATACAGCCAGCGTACTGCTTTCAGGAATGTAAACCAGATCAATATTGTGATGTTCCTTGTCAAAAATCCGGAAAACATATCCGAACTGATCCCGTTTCCAGATAGAGAGATCGAATTCAAGATTAAGTTTATTTCGCGCTGTTACAAGTGAATTGGACGTCAGGTCAAGAGAAGTACGTTCCTCCTTTGCATTCGGAGCTGCTGTAAATAAGAGCCCGGAATGAAATAAATTCTGGGAAACTGACTTTAATGAAGGAAAAATCAATAAAACTAGTCCCAGAAATATTAACGACCGATTTCTCATATTCGACCTAATTAGTAGTAAAAAAAACCTAATCGAAGGTCAAATATATAAATTAATCTTCTATTAATCGGTTAATTAGTTAAAATGAGTTAAGGGCCTGAGTATCCAATTAAATAAGCCCCGCTGAAAAGTATTGAATTAAGGCAAAAGAAGATTTAATTAAGCAGCAATCAATCAAACACATAAGAATAAATTTGGATAGTCCTAATCTTCCAGTTTGTCGTACCAGTATATTTTCAGCAGGAACGAAGTAACAAGAAAAACGCCAAGGGTAACGGCAAGCGAAATATATTCCCGAATGACAAGATAAATTGGCATTACTAACATTGACATCTGCCAGGCGATTCCTATAATGCTGTTAGCCATATCTCTTTTAAAATTTGTATTCTTTTTAAAATCCGGCTGGTCGGTTAATACTTTTTTATAGATTGGGTCCCAAAATCCCCATGGGCGTACTGTTGAATAAAAATTCTTAAGAACATTATCATTGTCAGGGGCGGTTAACAAACTACCCGCAACTGAGCCGGCAGAAGAGATGAGTAAGATTATAGGGAATGTATTTAAGGCAGAAGCTTCAGGGAAGAACAACGGGATAAAAATGGAAGTTACCAAACCGCTTAACATTCCCCAGAAATATCCATATCCGTTAAAGCGCCACCAGATCCATTTTAAAACGTTGGCAGCCGTATAACCACCATATAAGGATGAAACAATCCATTTAGTAGCAGAATCAATTGAATGAATAAATATTCCAAAACAAACTCCGACAATTACAACGATAAATGAAACCCAGTAACTTAATCTGATATATCTTCTGTTAGTGGCATTTGGGTTAATGTATTTTTTGTAAATATCATTGACAATATACGCGGGACCGGCATTCACGTAAGCTGAAAAAGTCGACATAAAAGCTGCAATGAGCCCAATAAGAAGTATACCTAACAGACCTGTTGGAATGAAATTACTTACTGCATAGGGGAATATCATCTCAAAGTCAATATCGGCTCCCATGGAATTAAGTTTGGGACTAAAATAAACAAGTACCAAAACGGTTATTCCGGCAACGAGCAAAAAACGGGGAAAAAATAATACAAGTGAAGTGAATCCCGTCATTCGTGCTGCATCCCGGGGACTTCTTGTTGAAAGGATCCGCTGAAGGTCATAACTAGGCACGGGTCCGGCAATACTCACAAGTATGCCTTTGAAAATCATGATCATGAAAATAATTGAGAAAAACTCATATCCGTCGGCCGAAATCTTACTTTTTACAGTAGGAATAAGATTACTCCAGTCGAGATTCAGTTTCCATCCAAAGAAAAGGTCCTTCCAGCCAGCAGGGATAACCGCATTTAATTGCACCGGTGTTACAAGGTTCATCGCGATAACACCGACAATAAAACACGAAATAATCATCACGAGATACTGCATAATTTCGGTTGCAACAACACTATACATACCTCCTTTTATTGTGTAAAGGGTTGTAAAGCCGATAATCAAAAGGGCATACATGTTTTCTGAAGAAATTATCCGGTTGCCGACCTCCGTTGTCAGGTCCCAGGGGAAAAAAGATGTTGCAAATTTCCCAATTCCCGAAAATGTATAAGCTATAAATCCAATAACACTAAATATTGCGAAGATTACGATGATAAGATGTGAAAGACGTCCTCCCCGGTCCTCGCCAAAACGGGTCTTTAACCATTCAGCACCTGTCATTGCATTGGATCGTCTTAACCAACCGGCCAGGAATACCATTAGAAAAACTTGATTCCAGATTGGCCACATCCAGGGTAACCAGGCCCCTTTTAACCCATAAATAAATAAAATGGAAACAAACCACATTGTTCCGGTAATATCAAACATACCGGAGGCATTTGATATAGCGAGAATATACCAGGGAATTTTCCTCCCGCCCAAAAAATATGAATCAAGATTTTTGCTTGCACGATTGGAAATAAGAAAACCAATTACCAGGGTAAGAACCAAATATCCAATAACGATTCCAATGTCCAGAGGTTGCAGATTCATAAAATATAGTAATTCGTTTTATTGAAATCGAAAACTTAATGAAATAGTATTTCGAATTGGGGTAATTTAACTCGCAAATAATAAACCAGAAATTCAAATATTTTGGATTGACAATTCTATAAAAAATAGAAAATACCCCCCTACATCACTGTAAAAGGGTATTTTCATATTTAATTTATCCAAGTATTTGGATTAGAAGTTTGGACCGCCGGTATCCCACCATAAACGTGTAGCGATATCGTCCTTAGCTCCGGCACCCATAGTAGAAACTGCAGCAGCAACAGCAGCAGCATTACCATTTCTTTCGCCTGTGGTGAATGGCATTCTCTTAATCCACTGGTCAGCAGGTATAACACCCCAGTCAGGACTACTGTCATTCTTGGCAACATGGGGAATCTTAGGATAACCTGTTCTGCGGAAGTCAACCCAAGCCTCAAGAGTGTTCGTGAAGTTATTCAGATATTTCTGAGTAATAATCTTCTCTAATTTCAGTTCATTGCTATCGCCTTCATTCCATGCTACAGTAATTGTAGAACGTGCAGTAAAGCTGTTACGTGCATCCTTTGGATCAACATAATTGATTGGTGTACTTGTTGCATCAGCAATATAAGAATCGGCACCACTTGCACCCCAGTCAGCAAAAGAAAGTGATATACCAGCTTCGTAGTTGGCTTTTGCACTTCCAGCTCCGGCCCAGCCTCTAAGAGCGGCTTCCGCCTTCAGGAATTTAACTTCAGCAGCGGTAAAAGACCTTCTTGTCTGAACGCTATTAAAGTCATAGGATACCCTTGAATAAGGCACCTTGTCGATTTTAGCATCGCAATACGCACCGTTACGAATTCCTTTATAAGGAACAGAAGGGTGGTCAGCATACAGGTTCGGGAAGTCAGCAGCAGAGAAATATTTAGAAATACGACCGTCTTTTAAACCTACCATGAAAGATTCCATCGCAGCACCCATACGTGTATCATCCCACTGGAAGCAAATCATAGCGACAGGAATTAAATTACCTAATAAGGAAACATTGAAGTTATCACCATTAGTTTCAATCAAACCATTTGCATCAGCCATAGCCTTCTCACCTTGTGCCTTTGCAAGAGCAGGAGCCACATTGGTCAAACGCATTGCTAACCTTAAACGCATTGAGTTGATAAGTTTACTCCATGCAGACATGTTACCATTGTAACTTGGGTCAAATTTCTTGAATCCTACGTAAGATTTATTAGCAGAAAAATCGGTCTGAAAGGAATCCAACTGAGCAAAGAATGTGTTGTAAAGAGTAGATTCACTGTCATAACCAATTGAAGCATCAGTTGATCCATATTTAGAATAAATAACTGGTCCATGATAAGCAGTCAGCTTCGAAATGGAAAGAAGTCTGATAAATTTAGCCCAGCTGGCAAACAGAGGTAAATTATTCTTTTTAGCCAGATCAATAACCTGTTTTGAAGGAGACATTACAGAACCATAAACACGATCCCAATAAACGTTCCAACGAATATAATAGGTTGTATTGTTTACGTTACCCACGAATGGAGTAGGAGTATTCATATAGCCCATAAAAGAATCATGAACCAGATCCTCTTCAATCTGATGTCCGAAAAGATTGAATAATAATCCGGAGAAGGGAGATCCCAATAAGTTAAAGTCTTGCGTAAGCATCTGATCAGTAATCTGATACGGATTCTGATTCTCATTTACAAAATTCGATGTGCACGCAGCGAGACTACACATGAACAGAAATGCAATAAATATCTTTTTCATACTAAATAAATTTTAAGATTTTAGAAAGTGACCTTTAAGTTAAACCCATAAGTCCTTGTGTTAGGAACACTAAATACGTCGTTTGACTGCATAGAATTTCCTGTGCTCATTGCCTGCTCAGGATCGTAAGGAGCTTTTTTGTAGAAGAAGAACAAATTCCTTCCAATCAAAGAGAAAGAAGCTTCCTTTACAGGTAATTTAAGTTTTTTAACATTAAAGTTATAGCCAAGAACCAACTGACCTAATCTTACGTTTGTTCTGGAATAGATATAAGGTTCCATGATTCTGTTTCTATCACCGACTGCTCTGTAATAAACTTCAGGATCAATAGAAGTTACAGGTGTAGTTCCCTTAATAGCATTGATTGGCATAGTGCTGTTAGCTCTTGCATCAGCTGTTCTTTTACTCACACCATAAGAATCAAGGAAGGCCTCAGTTTTAGAGAATGCAACACCACCAAACTTAGCATTGATAAGTGCGCTCAGGTAGAAGTCCTTATAAGTAACCGTGTTGTTCCATCCCAGGATAAAATCAGGATTTACATTACCAACTTTAACTTGTTTTGCAGCTTTTGTAGGATTGCCATTTGCATCGAGGATGATCTGACCTGCATCATTACGGTTAAATTTGTAAATGTAAACATCGTTAAATGAACCACCTGCCTTGATAATAGAAGCAAAACCCTCGTCATCACCACCAACCTGATAATTAGGCTGAGATGCAATAAGTTCGTTGATCTTGTTCTTATTCTGAGAAAGGTTGATTGAAGTCTTCCAGCTTGTTGTTGTAGATCTTACCGGTTCGGCATCAATTGTAAGTTCGAAACCCTTATTGGTGATCTTACCAGCATTAACATAGAAATAAGTGTAGCCTGAACCTGATGGGGCACCTAAAGTAAGGAACTGGTTAGTACTTACGTCATCATAATATGTAAACTCAAGTCCTGCTCTGCCATGGAAAAATCTCCACTCGGTACCAATTTCATTTGATGTAATTACTTCAGGTTTTAAGTTTGTAAAAGGAACCTGGGTATTTCTGCCGATACCGCCAATACCACTAGGTGTTCCTGCACCATTGATACTATTTGCAGGGTTTACTACGTTAAATGGAACCTCGTTTGCAGTCTGAGAAGAGGATACTCTAAACTTAGCAAAAGAAATTGGTTCAGGAAGAGAAACACTCTGGCTAAGAATCCACGAAAGACCAACTGCAGGATACAAATAAGATTGGTTTCCTGTTAAAGCCAATGTAGAAGCCCAGTCGTTACGAGCGGATAAATCTAAGAAAAGCTGTTCCTTGTATCCAAGTTGAACGTTTGCAAATGCGCCTTGTTTGATTACCTTGTTGATTCCCTGGTTGAACATTACATTGTAAGGCATGTTCGCAAAGGAGAAGAAGTTAGGATACATCAAAGAAACAGTTCCGTTTCCTACAGACATTCCATCACTAAAGGTATTGTGCTGGTAGCTGGCTCCTGCGATAGCATTCACGCTGAATTTACCGAATGTATTGTTGTAGCTTAAGATACCGTCAGTATATAATGCCTGGTCTGTATATTTACTGTATGACCATGTTCCGTTTGGACTAACGCTTACAGAGTTACCTCCGGCAGCATATCTGTTGTCATTTAATTTATTAGCGTAGTCAATGTTTCCTCTGACTTCGAATTTAAGATGCTTTGCAACGTCCCATGCTAATTTCACACTGGCAATAGCACGTTTTGTAGTAGAGAGTTTAGGATCTTTATTGATCTCCCAGTAAGGGTTGTTTTGTTTTTCTTCTGTGGAATACCAGTTCATCACATCCATATTCCTGTCTTTGTTGAAAGTGGCATAGTGAGTCTTGTAGCTTCCAAAATCCCTTTCACGTGCAAATAAGTAAAGACCTGTAAGTGGGTTATTGTAGTAACCTGCGCCCGGACGGTTACGGGAAACCTCATCAGAAAACATTACATTCGAACTGATAGTTACCTTGTCGTCAAACAATTTTGTAGACTGGTTGAATGTGAAGTTGTTTTTCTGATAGGTATTGGTTGGCATCACACCCTTTGCAGAGGTGTTAGAATAAGAGAAATATACTGTAGTCTTGTCATTTCCTCCACTGATTGAGAGAGAATTTGTCTCGTTAACACCAGTCTGGAAGAAATTCTTGATATAATCTCTCTGATAATTTCCCTTTGTTTTAGACCAGTTATAATCTGAATTGTTAACTGCGCCGTAATCATACTGGAAATCCGGAAGGCCTGAAACCTGATCAAGCATTGTGCTTGAGCTGATAGTTACAGTTGTTTTTTCTGCTTTACCTTTTTTGGTTGTAATCAAAACAACACCATTGGCACCCTGGCTACCATAAAGGATAGAAGCGTTCGCACCTTTAAGTACGTTGATGCTTTCGATATCACCCGGGTTAATCTGTGAAAGACCATCACCACCGTCAACACCTCCGTAAGAACCAGGCTGACCACCTTTATTGTTTACCATTGGAATACCATCGATAACATAAAGAGGTTCGCTAAGACCTACAAGAGATTTATTACCTCTCAATACCGCTTTTGTAGAACCACCTGCACCAGAGTTGCTGGTCTTGATATCAATACCTGCAGCTTTTCCACTCATAGCCTCCATAAAGTTGTTGTTGGCAGCTACACGAAGTTCTGTGCCCGATACCTGCTGAGAAGCATAGGTCAGCGTTTTCTTCTCACGCTGGATACCCAAAGCCGTTACGACAACCTCATTGATACCAACACTTTCTGATTTCATCTTCAGGTTGATGACAGAACGACCATTTAAGGCCTCCGTTACCGTTGTCATACCCACAAAAGAGAATTGCAAGTCTGCGTTCGCGGAACTTACGCTTAACGAGTACTTCCCATCCGCATCGGTTGTAGTTCCATTCGTCGTCCCTTTCTGAACAACAGATACACCAGGAATACTGATCCCTTCCGGATCAGTAACAGTTCCGCTTACTTTCACCTGAGCCATAACGCCCGAAAATGAAGCAAACAGTACGATCAAAATAAGGTACAATCTTTTCTTCATAATGATAATATTAGTTTAAAATTAACAAGCCTTCGGAATTTGGATTTAGGAAGACCTGACACAAAAGTACGCGGGGTCGATTAACAGAGCGATTAATTTTACGATTAATTTGTATTAATTTAACAAATATTTACAAAATATTTTTAAACGGTCTAAATAAGAATTTTTCCTAAAATCAAATTTATCATGCTAATAATGAATATAATACGAAATTATCCAATGTGAATACCAATCAAAAATCAAAAAAACGACTAAAATAATGCAATTTCAAAGTGTTAAAAAATTTAAAAATAACCTTTAAAAGAATCACACACCGATTAATTCCTGGAGAAAGGAAAAATTGCCGATTAATTGTATTGCAGAAGGGTATTACGGCATATCAAACAGGTAATTTCAATTATCATACGAATGGGTGATAGCCGGGATTATGCAAAAAATTACGACGGATGATAGGAGGAAACTAATGTTACCGGAGAAAAATGATTTTAAAATTTCCTCTGTGTACCTCTGTTCTCTCTGTGCCTCCGTGGTTAAAAAAAGGAAGGAACTGACTTTAACTAAATCCCCCGCTTATGTACTCCCTTGTAAGCTTATGTTTCGGATGATTAAACACCTGATCAGCCGTTCCGAATTCAATGAGTTCACCCATATACATAAATGCGACATAATCGGCAATACGCTTTGCCTGTCGCAATGTATGAGTAACTAAAACGATTGTATATTTATCCTTGATGGAAAGGAAGAGTTCCTCAATTGTCTTTGAGGAGATTGGATCCAGTGCTGAGGTGGCCTCATCACCAAGTATAATCTCAGGCTCAACAGCCAAACCTCTGGCGAGGCAGAGACGTTGCTGCTGACCAATTGAAAGTTTTGAAGCAGGTGATTTTAGGCGGTCTTTTACCTCTTCCCACAAACCAACAGCATTTAACTGATGACGTGCGATAGCATATAATTTTCTGCGTCCTCTCACACCATGGATGCGCGGACCATAAACCACATTGTCGATAATTGACATTGGAAGAGAACAGGGACGCTGAGCCAGCAGGCCCATCTTCTTGCGTATATGAGTAACCTCAGTATCTTTCGCGTAAATATCCTCGCAATCGACAAAAAGCTTTCCGGTTATCTTTACATCCACAGAGTCATCATGCAATCGGTTAAACGTACGCAGCAAGGTGGTCTTGCCACACCCGGAAGGACCAATTATGCAGGTGATACTCTTATCCGGAATAGCCATATTGATATTTTTAAGAATATGATTACCCTGAATATAAAGGTTCAGATTTTCCACTTCAATATGAGGCTTCTCACATCCTGAAGAATTCTTTACTTTAGTTTTTGGTTGTTCAGCAATCATAGGTTCTGTCATCAATTCCATTTGATTCAAATTTTATTTTTTGAGAGTCTTCTGCTAAAAAATCTTGCTGCAAAACTCAGTATGAGGATTATTATTGTCAGAACAAGTGCCGCAGCATACGCCCTGTTCTGTACTTCTTCGACGGGACTGCTAAGCTGGAAAAATATTGCCAGAGGCAGTGATGCTGTTGGCTGCAGAAGAGAAGTGGGGATACTGTCTGTGTATCCTGCAGTGAATAGTACCGTCGCAGCGTCACCAATTCCACGACCCACCGACAAGAGCACTGCCGTTGATATACCGGGTAACAGCTGTCGGGTTATTACCTTTATTGTCTCGTAATTCGTTGCTCCGAGCGACTTAGTTGCCTCTACAAGTTCATTAGGAATCAATATGGCCACTTCGTCAATAGACCGGATCATTACCGGAATAATTAATAGACTGATTGCGATGATACCCCCTAATAATGATGCCTGCAGACCAAAATAGATCATCACAGTAAATCCAAAGGCTCCATAGACTATCGAAGGAATTCCAAATAAAACATCGAATGTTAACCTTGCGAAAGAGGCAAGCTTACTTTTGCGTCGAAGGGTAAAATTCAGATACATAACCACCGGCACGCTAATCATCAGGCTTATTATAACTGAAAAGAAAATCAGATAAAGCGAACCAATTATCGCATTTAAAATGCCACCCTCCTTCCCAAGGTAAAATCCGCCGCTGGGTATTTTTGAGATTATATCCCATGAAAGTGAGGGTAATCCTTTTTTTAATATTACGTAAAGAATAAAAATCAATACACTAAATATCAATACCGTAGAGCCTATCATTAAAAATCTGAAGATTTTTTCCTCTAACTTTTTCATAATTGATATCTTTTGTCGATCTGGATAAGCACCAGTCGTGAAATAATATTGAATATTACGATGATAAAGAAAAGTAAAAATGCCGCAAACATAAGTGCTGATTCGTATTTAGGTACGGACATCATTTCGCCATAGTTATTCGCAATTAGTGCCGGTAAGGGATAACATGCATCGAAGATTGATTTGGGCAAATCTGTAAAATTTCCGCAAACCATCAGTACGGCTATTGTTTCGCCAAATGCTCTTGAAATTGCCAAAACTGTCGCAGCTACGATTCCAGGGAATGATTTTCGTATCACGACCTTTTTTACTGTTTGCCATTTTGTGGCTCCCAAAGACATTGAAGCCTCCCTCATCTCCTTAGGAACAGCCGAAAAAACTTCGATAAGAATACTAATAATAAGCGGGATTATCATAATTGCCAAAACAATTCCGCCTGCCAGGACGCTGTATCCGGTTGAGAATTCAACAAAATGAGGTGCCAGATTTTCTGAGATGAATGGTACAATTGTAAGAGTTCCCCATACTCCGTAAATGACAGGTGGAATCCCTGAAAGCAAATCCACTACTGCACTAAAATAGCGTAAAATCGTTGGTGAGGCATATTCAATTATATAAATTGAAGTAAGCAAAGAAAGAGGTAAGGCAATAAGTATTGCAATACCTGTGACAGAAAGAGTGCTTAATATATAGGATGCGAAACCAAAGTCGCCTTTAAACGGGCGCCAATTACTTGTTGTCAGGAGAGTCCAGAGACTCTTCTCCTGCAGAATAGGCAAAGATTTATAAAATAACCCTCCGCCAATAAGGAAAAGCACGAATATCGATACTACAGTCGCCGTTAACATGTAGTGTCTGGCAATTTTATCTTTTAGCAGTCTTCCTCTCAACATCCTAATTCAAATTTTTAAGCCCTTTTTGGATTATATCGTTAGACAAATTTATATATCCTGTTTCATTAACAAACTTTTGTCCATCGGCAAGGACCCATTTTAGAAATTCAATTACAAGTTTATTGGATGGTTTCCCATGTGTAACAAAGTAAAGATCCCGGGCAGGTGGGGAAGGATATTTTCCCTTTGCTATTGCATCAATCAAATCGTTCATCGATGAGTAAAAATCTTCTTCAGGATCAATCTTCCCGTTTTTATTCAGATCAATAGGTACTACCCGAATACCCTGTATTTGTTTTTTTGTATTAAAGTCATAAGCATATCCAATATTATTATATCCTATACCAATAGGATCCTTTTTAACGGCCAAAGCCAGACCAGGGTCACCAAAGACACCGCTTCCAAGGAGATCCTCCTGTTTCTTACCAAAATATTTTGCCCAGACCTCTGCAGCGCCACAAGCGTCGGAACGAGTATAGATATGCATTGGTGTTTGTGATTTGGAATGGAAGGCCTGACCCCAGGTTTTATCTTTACCGGTGATCCAGATGTCGGTACCAGCCTCTTCAGTTAATCCTGTGGCAAGAATTTCTTTCAATGCAGGGTTTTGATCACTTATTACAGCCACTACTGCATCCTTTGTCACAGCAAACCCAAAAGCACCTTTTTTTGCCTCTTCGGGGTTGATATCACGTGAAACCATACCCAGATCAACCATATTATTTAACACGTCAGTCATTCCCTTTCCTGCCCCACCGGCAGATATATCTATTTTAACGTCAGGATTCAATTTTTTAAACTCCTCAGCCCATTTAACTGCCATCGGATATAATGCAAATGCACCTGACAATGATAGTCGGCCTTCTAATTTTCCCTGGCAATAAGCCTGATAAGGGAATAAAACATTACAAACTAAAATAATTATAATCAAATAAAATAATTTATTCTTCATTGCCCTTTTTATTAAAAATCTTATTGTTAAAAAACTTCTTAGAAACTGATTTGATATTGAATAACCCCTGTGTTATTTGTCTTTGAGGCTGATTCCTTTTTTATTGTTGTAAATAACGCCTGAATTTTTGACCAGCTGTTAAAATGATATGTTGCACCTGCCTGGTATAGAGTAACTGTATTATTGGAGAGTGACCTGTTTGGATCATAAATGTCGTACCTCAGGACGAATTGCAATTTTGAAGGAATTACAAAACAGCCGGTTTCGGCATACCATCCGTTTCGGCCAACTGCTCCATCTTTACCTTCAATATATTCTGACCTTGCAAAAAATACCTTATTCTCATAATTCGCTTCTAAACCCACACGATTTCGCACATGATTTGCAGCAGCCGGTGTTCCATAGAATCCATTACCCGAATAAAATGATCCACCCAAAGTCAATTCACTAAGCGGATGAGCCACCAATCTCCCTGCAATATCCTTATTGTTGTTATTGTCTGAGATATTAATTCCGGCGCCATTAAATACTCCAAATTTATACTCAAAAATAAACCTTTTAGCGTGTTTCCAGGCAAAACCACCAAGTTGAACTCCTACATCCCGTCCGTTTTGGTTTCCTATCACATCTGTCGAACGAGAAACAAGTGCCTCAACGACCTGAGACCTGTCAGGCATCTCCAATTTAGAGTCTGAAAGCAGATTTTCGAACGAAAAAGGCAATTTTGCCTCACCCACTGTAAAATTTATATAGTTATTAATTTTGATCTCAGCATAAGCTTCCAATATTTTGGGACTTCCTGCAAAATCAGTCAGCAATTTGTAAGAAAAATATGGACTTACATTTCCCTGAAGATCAATTCTGGCCCGTCTGATATCGAAACCATCCACCTTCCCTGTCTGCTGTAAAAACTGATACCGAACCTGTGTATATCCGCTTAATTGCACCGGACGGGAAGCAGAAACCAAAAATGACTTCCTGTTTGCATCAGTCTCCTGTTGTTTTATTGCAGCTTCTGCCCTGATGGAATCCGCCTCACCCTGAGTGATTGTCTTGTTTTTAATCAACAGGTTGAGCACATCATTCGTTGTTTGGGCATAATTATTCAAATTCATCACTAAAAGTATAATTGCTGCTATAATCCTCTTCATATAATTTCTTTTTTTACCAATATAATCTAAGTTCAAAATAACCTTTAATCCTGAACCTCTAACTACATTATAATATGAGAAGATAGTATCAAAAGCATTAAATATTTAATGTTTAAACCAATATTATTTAATCTGAACAAAAGGTCAGAGTAAGAAATGAGGAAAATATTCCAATATTTCCGGATACAAAAGTGTCAGGATAATAATTAAACGGCAATACCGCAAATTATGTATTTATTCTAACCGTATATAGGTATATCTGCGAGTGATGCCAAAAGGACACATTAGAGGGAATCAATGATCCAGATTGTTGATAAGAGATTTCTCATCGGCTCTCTCCCATTCAGGTTGAATATTAAAATGGTGAATATTAAATTCATCCAGAACATCATCGACCTTTTCGAGAATCTGCTCAAAGCTTGAAATTGTAAAATCTTCCTTAAGATCCATATGTGCTTCAAACATCATTTCGTGATCGTCGAGTTTCCAAACATGAACATGATGAATATTTTTTACCCCTTCGAGCGAGGCAATTTTTGCAGCAATATCTTCAATATTAATGTGCAAGGGTGTAAATTGCATGAAGATCCGAAGAGAAGAATAAAAAATTCCCCAACTACTAAAAATCAGATAAATAGAAATAGCGATTGTAATTACACCATCTATCCAGTACCAATCAAGATATTTAATGGCAAAACCTCCGATGAAAACCCCTATTGATGTGAGCATATCGGTAAAGAGATGCAAATAGGCCGAGCGCATATTTGTATCAGTCTCAGCCCCTTTCTTTACCAACAGTGCACTTATGCCATTAAAAATAATTCCAACCGCTGCCAGATAAATAACAATATTCCCCTCGATGGGTTTAGGATGCATAAGCCTGTCGATAGCCTGATCAACGAGTATTGAAGCAACTATCATAAGGGTAGCAGAATTCGTAAACGCTGCAAAGATGCCTGCCCTCTTGTACCCAAATGTTTGTCTCAGTGTACGTTTACGGCCTGAGAGTTTATCGGCGATATAACTAAACAGAAGGGCCAGCACATCACTGAAATTATGGGCGGCATCCGACAGCAGCGCCATGCTCCCGGATACCAATCCACCAATGATCTGTGCAACAGTAATCGCCACATTTAGGATTATGGAGAATATCAGGCTTTTGCTGTTTGCAGGATGATGATGATAATGGTCGTTACTCATATTCTTTGTTTGGTTTACGGATTGAATCTTAATATCCTGTTCTGTAACAATGAAGAGCAAAAGATGTTCAACGAGTCATTCCAACAACCTCATAATTTGGCATTTAGATTAAAACGATTACCGGAAAGGCTTAATATTGGACAAATTACTTTTTACCTCAGACCGGACAAGAGTACATGAATTAATCATTATTCCGATATATTTGCATTTTATAAATAAACCATGGAGAATAAACCAATTCGCAACATAATTTTTGACCTTGGAGGTGTAATCCTAAACATTGATCCTCAGCGTACTATACAAGAGTTTAGGAACCTTGGCTGGAGTAATTTTTATGAGGAGAATAATAAATTTCTTGCCAGGGAGCTCTTTTTTCATCTCGAACAAGGAAGCTATTCCCCGGAAACTTTTCGGGATTCTGTCAGAAAAATGATCGATGAGTCGATTGAAGATACAGCTATAGATAAGGCATGGTGTGCTATGATTCTTGATATTCCTGAAGACAGGATAAAATATCTGATGGAATTGAAAAAAGATTACCGGATTTTCCTTTTGAGCAACACGAATGAGATTCACCGGTTGAAGTTTCACGCAGATTTTGAGCGGGATTTTGGATTTTCATTTTATGACCTGTTTGAACAGAACTTTTATTCGCACGAGATGCTAACACGAAAACCTAATCCTGAGATTTACACTCAGGCGTTAAATGTCGCAGGCTTAAATGCAGGCGAAACTTTGTTCATAGATGATATGGAAGCGAATACTGAAGCTGCGAAATCATTGGGAATGAAGGTACTACACATACAACCAGGAACTCTGCTCGAAAGATTACCCGATTTCCTGGATAGTGAGAAGCACTGAAGGTTCTCAGTTCGGACACGACTTTAAGTCGCACCCGAACTTTTAGACACACACGCTCTAAGCTTTTATTATTTATTTAATTTCCAAAACATCCAGGCTACTGATATCTGGAAAACTTTGTTCTTAAATGTTGCAGGTATTGTAGAATTGGAATTCAGGTTTAACAGACCCAGCTCGTAATTCAGACTGGCAACAAGCGGGCCCATTTCGACACCTGCCCCGGCACCTACTCCATAATCATATGTATTAAGATTGTGGTATTGGAAAACTTCCTGTATCGGTATACCAGGTTTTTTAATTGTGCCACCAGAACTCAGACCAACGTAAGGTCCTGCCTGTATAAGAAATTTGTATTTGGTTTTAACGGGAATTTTAAAGGTTATGTTGACAGGGAGTTCAAAGTAACTAAGTTTTGATTTTCCGTTAAAAAAAGAGGCATCCTGCAACTGATCATCATTAACTGATTTCAAATTAAAGCCTTTCAACGAATAAAGCACTCCTGTATTCAAATAAACATTACCTGTAAGTTTAAAATCGACGACTGGTCCAAATTGAAATCCTGTTAGCATCGAAGGAGAATATGCAGTACCGCTTTCAGAAAAAGTCATATTGGATAGATTTAGTCCTCCTTTAATTCCAAATGTCTGGGCTTTAGAGATTTGTGCTACCAGAACAATTGCGATTGCATAAATTAGTCTTGTTTTCATTCAGTAAAATTAATTTTAGACACTTATTTTGTTACCATATTGTATTCGGCCGAATCTTCATTATAGCCTTAACAAGGTTTTTTACAATAATAATGCCGAATTATAATTCATGAGAATGAAAATTCACGCGTCAACCAACTTAACAAAAAAGTCCCAAACCGGATCAGCCGGAGGCCGTGCGATAACAGATATATCTTCTCCTGTCACGGGGTGGGTAAATTCAATTTTACGGGCGTGAAGATGTATTCCGCCATCATGGTTTGAGCGGGGAAAGCCATACTTAAGGTCACCTTTGATATGTAGGCCAATAGCTGCAAGCTGCGCCCTGATCTGATGATGACGACCAGTATACAGCTCTATTTCGATCAGGTGAAATTTGTCGGACGAACCCAGATAATTATAACTAAGGCTGGCTTTTTTTGAATCCTTATGTTCTGTTGAATATCCAAAGGATTTATTTTGCCTGGTGTCCCGAACGAGCCAGTGGTTAAGCTGACCTGACAATGGTTCCGGTTTTTTATCTGTAATTGCCCAATACGTTTTGTGAATAGCGTGTTCTTCTTTAAACAACTCGTTGAGCCGGGAAAGTGCTTTCGATGTTTTGGCAAATAAAACGGCGCCACTTGTAGGTCTGTCCAGACGATGAGTGACGCCAAGAAACACATTGCCGGGCTTGTTATATCTGGTTTTGATATAATCTTTTACTGCATCACCAAGAGTCTTGTCACCGGTTTTATCGCCGTGCACAATATCACCGCATTGCTTATTGATTGCGATGATATGATTATCTTCAAAAAGGATTGATAATGTTGTCATTAGATTCTAATCGGGAAATACGGGTGCGGCTTTTCATCAATAAAAATCTATCCTGACCAAAATTAAAGAGCCTGGAATTGATTAATTATACTGTTCTTTCTCGTTAGGGAAGTCGCGGGATTTAACGTCAGCGACATAATTCCCGACTGCGCCCTTGATCTCGGAGGCAAGATTCAGATATCGCCTTAAAAACCTTGGGGAGAACTCCTGTGTAAGGCCCAGCATATCGTGTATGACCAGTACCTGACCGTCAACACCCCCACCGGCCCCTATGCCGATTACCGGAATTTTTAATTCTTCGGCTACCTGTTTTCCCAACTTAGCCGGTATTTTCTCGAGAACGATAGCAAAGCATCCGGCTTGTTCTAGTAAACGGGCATCTTCGAGCAATTTTTGGGCCTCAAGTTCCTCCTTAGCCCTTACTGTGTATGTTCCATACTTATGAATCGACTGGGGCATAAGGCCAAGATGACCCATGACCGGAATTCCGGCCAAAACGATCCGTTCAACAGATTCAATAATCTCTTTACCCCCTTCAAGTTTTACCGCATCGGCATGTGTAATTTTCATAATCCGGATTGCAGAACTCAGGGCTTCAAGTGAATTGCCCTGATAGGATCCAAATGGCATGTCTACGACAACCAAAGCACGGGTGACTCCCTTAACGACAGACTTGCCATGATAAATCATCTGGTCAAGGGTGATTGGCAGGGTAGTTTCGTTACCTGCCATAACGTTGGATGCCGAATCTCCAACAAGAATTACATCGATGCCGGCCTGGTCGACCAGTTTAGCCATGCTGTAATCGTATGCTGTGAGCATCGAAATTTTCTCACCATGTAGCTTCATCTCAGCCAGTACATGGGTAGTAACCCTTTTCACCTCTTTTTGAACAGACATAATTTTAAATTTCTACAGTGATTTAAACGGATCAAAAGTAGAAAAATCAGTGGATTTCCCGAGCAAACGAATTTTTTCGTTTAAGAAATCCACTGATCTTGATTTTGTAATTAAACCCGAAGGAAAATTTTCTTTTGATACAAATAATAAAGGAGTAACCATTCAATCACTATTGATCCAAGAATAACGATCCATTCTCCCAGTGGTGCAGAGAGGCAACCCAGGAAAAAATGGGAAGCGTGATCAAAATCAATAATTGAATGGCCTAAATATATCGTGATTGAATTCATTCCTATAACCTTAAAAAACAATACTTTATATGAAAGTATTCCATTCGTCCACTCTTTTACATCGATTGAAAAGTAGAATAATGCCAGTAAAATTGAACTTATACCTGCTGTAAGCATGTTGAATGGCACTGTCCAGCAAGCCTTGATAATTGGATAAAATGGTGAGAGAATCAAAGCGACTATAACTAAAGCTGCTCCTCCTAAGGCGAGCGTCGCAGCCTTGCGCTGTGAGGCTGGTTCGCCATCCCGTAAGACAGATCCTGCAAGGGCGCCCATTAAAGTTACGGTAATGGCAGAAACAATACATAACAATCCTTCAGGGTCATAGATTGTACCATGCAATCTGCCCGGCATAAGCATACGATCGAGATATGCGTTCATGCACCACTCCCGGTCGAGTAAAAGGCCAGCTCCATGTCCGGGAACCGGAACAGCAAGCTGAAGAATTGCAATGCCTGCCATAATGCCAATCAGCCAAGTAATTCTCGTTTTAAATGATTTGGTATATAAAACAATAGTTGCAGCAAATAAATACCCAAGCCCGATCTGCCCCAGCACACTTGCGATACGCATGTCAGAAAAACCATCAAAATCCCGTCTTAGATTGCCATTGTAAATGACACCCAGCAGAACTAAAAGTAAACCACGTTTGAGAATCTTATTAAACAGTGATTTACGGTTTACTCCCTGTTCAACCTTTGCAGTTACGGCATAGGGAATTGCAACACCGGAAATAAACATGAACATCGGGAAAATAAGATCCTCGAAGTGAAAACCTTCCCAGCTAACGTGTTCGAGTTGACCGGCAATTGCATGCAACCATCCCCAGTCTGTGGTCTTGGCCAATGCAGCAACCAGACTTCCTCCTCCTACGATCCATAACATGTCAAATCCACGCAATACATCCAGCGATTGCAGCCGGGAAGATTGTTTTACTTCATTCTTTTTTGTCTTCATCGATGATTATTTATGGGATTAATATAGTTCGCTCAAAGTTATATATTTTGACTTAAGTTGCAAGTTTGAACATGTCCGATTGGAAATTAATTTAAAGCTATATCGTTTTAGTTCTATGATTCAGGCTGGAAGGTTCCGGGCGTTACGATTATTTTGTTCAATACCGGGGATTATCAGAGCACAAACTCGCAATTCACCTTCAACAAAGGCTCCTTTTGGCATCAGATATTTCGTACTTATTCTGTCGTTTTGTCACAAATTATGACAACCGAATCTTTGGATCGTCAGAATATTATGCCAATATTACCAATAAAAGCTAATTCTAATTCTTGGCACAACGATTGGGGAGAATGAATAGTCAGAAAAATATTGAATCAACAGTTTAAATATAACTATAAAAAAATGGGAAAGATTATTGGAATTGATTTAGGAACAACCAACTCCTGTGTTGCTGTGATGGAAGGCAACGAACCGGTGGTTATACCCAACAGTGAAGGAAAGCGTACTACTCCATCGGTGGTTGCTTTTGTTGAAAACAGCGAGCGAAAAGTTGGTGATCCTGCTAAACGTCAGGCGATCACGAATCCCAACAAAACGATCTCTTCGATCAAACGCTTTATGGGTGAACCCTATACGAGTCTGTCGAAAGAAATTAAGAGAGTACCGTTTACGGTTATTCAGGGAGATCATGATACGCCCAGGGTTAAGATTGACGATCGTTTCTATTCGCCTCAGGAAATTTCGGCTATGGTACTTCAAAAAATGAAGAAGACCGCTGAAGATTACCTGGGACAAGAAGTTACTGAAGCGGTAATTACTGTACCCGCATACTTCAACGATTCGCAGCGTCAGGCTACTAAAGAAGCTGGCGAGATCGCGGGTTTAAAGGTTCGAAGGATCATCAATGAACCTACTGCAGCCTCTCTTGCCTATGGTCTCGACAAGATGCATAAAGATATGAAAATTGCCGTTTTTGACCTTGGCGGAGGAACGTTTGATATTTCAATCCTTGAGCTGGGTGACGGCGTTTTCGAGGTAAAATCAACGGATGGAGATACTCATCTGGGTGGTGATGATTTTGATCAGGCTATAGTCGACTGGCTGACTGATGAGTTCAAAAAAGACGAAGGTGTTGATTTGCATAAGGATGCAATGGCACTCCAACGTCTTAAAGAAGCTGCTGAGAAAGCTAAGATCGAACTCTCGAGCTCGACACAAACTGAAATTAATCTGCCATACATCATGCCTGTCAACGGGGTTCCAAAGCATCTTGTAAAGACACTTACCCGTGCAAAATTCGAGCAGTTGTGTGATAAATTAATCAATGCGACTATTGAACCTTGTCGTAAGGCATTGCAAAATGCAGGGATGACAATTAAAGATATTGATGAAGTTATACTTGTTGGAGGATCTACAAGGATCCCATCAATCCAGGAGAAAGTTCAGAGTTTCTTTGGTAAGGTTCCATCAAAAGGTGTAAATCCGGATGAGGTTGTTGCTGTAGGTGCTGCCATCCAGGGAGGTGTACTTTCTGGTGAAGTTACGGATGTATTATTACTCGATGTAACACCATTATCGCTGGGTATTGAAACAATGGGTGGTGTCATGACAAAACTTATTGAGGCTAATACAACAATCCCAACCAAAAAAGCAGAAACATTCACAACTGCAGCCGATAGTCAGCCTTCTGTTGAAATTCATGTGCTTCAGGGTGAGAGACCAATGGCCTCCGGAAATAAGACAATTGGCAGGTTCCACCTTGACGGACTTCCTCCTGCACCCCGTGGTGTTCCACAGATTGAAGTTGCCTTTGATATTGATGCAAATGGTATTTTACATGTAACAGCAAAGGATAAAGCGACAAATAAGGAACAATCAATCAGAATAGAAGCTACAACAGGTCTGACAGATGAAGAGATCAGAAGGATGAGAGATGAGGCTGCAGCAAATGCAGAATCTGACAAACAGGCTAAAGAAAAAGTTGAAAAGTTAAATCATGCCGATACCCTGATCTTCCAGACTGAAAAACAGTTGAAAGAGTTTGGAGACAAACTTCCTGCTGATAAAAAGGGTCCTATTGAAGCGGCTTTAACTAAATTAAAAGACGCTCATAAGATTCAGGATCTTGCAGGCATAGATGCTGCAACAACTGAGCTTAACACTGTTTTCCAGGCTGCATCCCAGGAGATGTATAATGCGGCAAGTGCACAACCAGGGCCGGATGGAGCCGCAGGACACCAAGCCAATCCCGGATCCCATCAACAGGGACCCAAAGGAGATGGTGAAGTAACAGACGTCGATTTTGAAGAAGTAAAATAGATTCATTAACACAGGTAGAGACGCAAGATCTTGCGTCTCAGGATGGGAAGATATATTGTCAACAGGTAGAGATGCAAGATCTCGCGTCTTGAATGGGCGGATGGAGAGATAATTTCCAGGCAAACCACCAGTCCTGACAGATAAATCCAAATATATCCTACCTATCTGTTAATCAATAATATTAGAATTTTTTTAAGCCCGTTTATTAACTTAAGCGGGCTTTTAATTTTTACCTTTTGACCGAATTTATTGTCCTGTACCCTATAAGCTTGTCATACCTGGAGGAGAAACCATGATAATAAACAAACAGGTTATATTCGTTTTCTGTCTCTACGTGACTTCCCTCAATCAGAGTGTTATCAATTTTCGAATCTCCGCTTTGGACATAAACATATTGATAATCGTAAAATCCCTGCTTTAAAGTAACTGTAGCCTCATATCGTTTCAGGTCAAAATTCCAGATCATCCTGTTTGCCGGCAAACATTGCCAGTCAGACAAGCCACCAAATACATATACCTGACCTGAGGATAACGGTTCAGGCATCTCCAGGGAAAAAAGAACATCAATATAATCAGACTCAAGATCTGCATCATTCGCACGGTTATTTTTTACAAGATAACGTCCATTCATATCATTTTCAGTCAGATAACCGGTATTCTGACGGGGTTGGTCTGTGCGTAATGTAACCTTATAATACGGATCATTGAATACAATATTAGCCACTCCAAAGCCATTAATACGTAAATCTTTTGTATCAAAGTTCCTGAACTCGTTTCCACCTGGAAAAGTATTCTCCCGGCTAAGGTCATAGATAAGCTCTGCGTCCCTTATAAAAGTTGGTTTCAGATTTCCAAGACAATTATCCTCCCTGTTATTTTGTTTGAGTATTACCTTTACCTCATTACGCGGATCCGAAATAGGTATATGTAAATAACTTACGTTAAAATCAACCTCCTGGTCACGACCACGGTATCCTTCGTAGGTCGATTTTTTAACCTCTCCATTGATTTCCGCGATAGGTTCAAGAACATAAAACCTTCGTGTAAGTATGGGGGTATCTCTCTTTCCATCCTCGAAAACAGTAATCACATAATTTCCTGAAATCAGAAACCGGACCTGTTCATTAGGCAACATAAGCTGGTAATTTGTGTATCTTATTGTTGTATTAACGGATGGCGCATAATCGTTAACCGGGTTCTCGATGAACCCTTCCATATATTCTGCCTGCACGAGTCTGGAAGGAAACCATTCAGCATCGCAGTGAGTTATGATATATGAGAAACTGGTTGTCCCTTCCGATAATTCATCAAACTTCAGAATTAGTTGCTGATCTGTTCCAAGATCAATAACCGGATTTGAAAATTCCCAACCCTTCCTGAAAAACTGTACACTTCTGATATTATCACGGAAAATACTATTTTTCATCGGATCCAGACCACTTGCTGAAGCAGCTAACGGCTCTGATAATCCCGAAATAATTAAAATTAAAACAGAGAAAAGTGTTTTAACATTCTTTTGGGACAAGGCATTTATTACTGACATTTTTAAAATTATTAAATAAACTAAATCATTTGACCTTTTGGCTCTGATTGTAATACCAGCTTAATACCAGACCGACAACCTGGCTGTAGTTTTTCACCCCTTCGTCAATATGATTGGTTTTAAGATATGCATTATTCGCGGCAGTCTGAACCTCATCCAGCGCAGTATTCCGAAGTCCCTGCCAATGGCTCCTTTGAAACCGCAAATTGTGGATTACCGGTTTATTAATTTTCCGGATAAACTCTTTTGTATCTTTTAAGCTGCCGGCATCCGACAGGAAATACACCAGGAGATTTACATATCCGGAATATTGTAAACGCTGATCTTCAGAGGTAGTGCAAACAATGAATGCTGCCAGATTTGCTTCCGCCTCATTTGTAATTCCAAATTGATGAGCTTTTTCATGGGCGAGCACAAACGGATACTCCATGGGAAGCAAATAGTAATTAAGATGAATTTCATTGAAAAATGGGCCGAAATAGCCGCTAACTCCGGATTTTGCAAAGAGCGAACTAAAAAGCGTTGTTTTTGGACGACGCAGTCCATTCGGGTAGTTTATTCCCAAAGTTGAGCTGTTTTTTGAATAGGAAAGCTCAACCAGGCTGTCAATTGCCGGATAATCATCACTGAGGATTTTAATAAAACTTGAGTTTGTGTGACTAATCATCGAATCGAGTACTGAACGAAAGACCTTCGCGTCAGGTTTATGTTTTTTCCAGCCGATTCTGTTCTCAAGTCCGGGTCTGAAATAATTTAACCCCCATACCAAATAAAATATTGTATAAAGAACCGCAAGTACCTGAGCAATCCGCAGACCAAACCAAATGATCTTAACTCTTTGAATAACAACCAATACAATACCAAAAATAATCAACAGAATGAATATCACCCAAAAGATATCCCACAAAGAGAATGGAATCAGGTTACTTATGCCGGAGAATAAAATGGCAACTTTGGGATAAACACTTTTCGAATAGTGCTCTTCAACCATTTGGGGATGTCGGACAGCAAAACTGACAAGGATGAAAACAAGCAATGCTGCAATAAATGGCCACGAAATCAACGCAGTTTTTTTAATTCCAGGGAGTGATTTATAAGAAAGGAATCTAATTTTCATTATTCAGAATTCTATTGGTATCAGTCAAACTGATGGCTTAAAAAGAAAATCAGGTTGATTCGCTAAAATTATTGTTTGTAAAACTACAAAATGATTACCAATGTTTAACTTTGGGGATGATGAATGAGCATGTAAAGTTATCTGAATTAAACGGGCGTGTGAAGAAAGCAATAGGTGAAACTTTCGCGGCTCCGGTATGGGTTATTGCTGAAATATCAGAATTAAAGATTAACCGAAATGGTCATTGCTATCTGGTTCTCATTGAAAAGGAAGAAAATGGCGATGCAATTTTAGCTCAGGCAAAGGCAACAATCTGGTCCTACACATTTAGGATGGTAAAACCGTTTTTTGAATCGATGACGGGGCAGCATCTGACTGAGGGTATAAAAATTCTGGTGAGCGTATCTGTAGAATTTCACGAATTATACGGTTACAGTCTGAACATTCGTGATATTGATCCCACCTACACCTTAGGAGATATGGCGAGGCGAAGGCGTGAAATTATTTCCCGCTTACAATCCGAGGGAGTAGCTGAGATGAATAAAGAGCTCGAACTTCCGCTGGTTCCTCAAAGAATAGCCATTATATCATCTCCCACCGCTGCAGGTTACGAGGATTTTTCCGAACAATTGAAGAATAATGTGGCCGGATATCATTTTTATGTCCGGCTGTTTCCGGCCATCATGCAGGGAAATCAGGCTGAATCATCAATTATTGCAGCACTAGAGCAGATTTATATTTACGAGAGTTTTTTTGATGCTGTAGTCATTATTCGTGGAGGAGGTTCGCAGGCCGATTTAAGTTGTTTCGACAACTATAATCTGGCCTATTTTATCACACAATTCCCACTCCCTGTAATTACAGGAATAGGCCACGAAAAAGATGATTCTATAGTTGATCTTGTCGCTCATACAAGGCTTAAAACACCTACTGCAGTTGCTGAGTTTCTGATAGGGGGAGTTTTCAGGTTTGACACCCATCTAAATGACTTGAACAATCGCTTTATATCCGTTATTAAGACCTTACTTGAATCCGAAGGAAAAATTATAGACGGGTATACCCACAAGATTATACCGCTTGTACAGGACAAAATTTCCAGAGTCAATAAGCGGTTCGACCAGACAATCTGGAGATTTGATAATCATGTTAAGGTTTTTGTTAATAATCAATCCATTAAATTGACAAGAACAGAAGAAGCGTTACAGCATAGATTTAAAAACTTCTCTCAACAGCAATTAAGATTACTTGAAAAAATAACCCATGCATTATCTTCCGTATCACAACGGGTCAACCAGTTAAATAAGGATATATTGTCCCGTAAAATCCAGCGTACAGAGAAACTGGCAAGAAAATTCCTGTCAGACAAAACGCATTACATTGAATTATCCCGTCAGAAGGCGCTGTTAATGGATCCGTCCAGAATTCTTGAACGAGGCTTTTCAATTACAACTTTCAATGGAAGAGCCTTAAAAGATATGGATAGGATATCTCCGGATGCTCTAATTAAAACAAGACTATATAAAGGCAGCTTAATCAGCCAGGTAAAAACAATAATTAATGAAGAATGAAATGAACGTAAGTAAAAAAAATACCTCTTACAAAGAGGCTATAACAGAAATCGAAGAGATACTCAATCAGTTAGATAATAATGAATTAGACGTTGATGAGCTTTCAGATAAGGTGAAAAGAGTTTCACAATTAGTTACTTTATGTAAGGAAAAGCTCCACAATACAGAGCAGGAAATTGACAAAATCCTAAAAGAAATGGATAATAATTTTCAGTAAATCTCAATTATATGAATTTTATCATCTTCCCTTTTCTAAATTATCTCTAATTTTATAGCTTATATTTTTTGAAAATAAATAAGATGGCTGAATCAAAAATCGATTTTTCGTTTGACAATCTTCACTTTTCTTGTGAAGGAGATAAGGAATGGGTAGAAAACCAATTAAATCAGATACTTAGCCGAATACCCGGGCTAAATAAATCTGAAGCGTTTATCAAATCCGGGAAGAAACCTTCACTGGTAAAGGATAGCTTTACGGGGAAAATACAATCTTCCGGGAAAAAAGAGCTAAGTAAGGACGGAAGAAAGCACCGTTCAGATAATAATTCTAAATCTGATTCATCAGCTGGTGATCCGCTTTATGAATTTCTCAGGGAGAAAAATGCAGATAAGAATCAGGTAAGGAAGTTCCTTGCTACGGCAGTTTATCTTCATTCGCAAGGAGTAGAAAAATTCTCAACTCCAATTGTCTCCAAATTGCTTAAATCTTCACAGATCGAAAAACTTATAAACGCCAGTGATTGTCTAAACAAAAACGAAAAGAAAGGATTTTGTATCAAGGATGATAAGGAATTTATTCTTACTGAATCTGGAATCCGTTCAATTATAGGCTCCAACGAGGGATAAGATCACCCAGGGTTGTATTAAAAGAGGAAAATGCTTTTGATACAACCCTGATTTAAATCTCCTAGAATCCTAGATTTAAACTAAGGATAAAATTCGTACCTGCCTGGGGGAAATATCCGTCCATTTTGTTGCGTGTACCTTCATAGAGATAGGAATAAACCCATGCATTGCTTTCGTAATGCTGATCAAGAAGGTTATTAATTAGCATGCTTAATTTCACTTCCCTAAAGAGTTTCTGCCTAACCGAATATTCAATTCGCAGATTATTAACCAGATAAGCATTTAGCTTACGGTCATTTCCGGATGTATTATCGATATACTGCTTCCCTACATAATTGGTAAGAATGTTTATTTCCAAAAACTTAACCGGACTATATTTTAAAATACTATTGGCAACGATTTGCGGTGAAAAAGCCAGATCTGTTTTGCCTAATACATTTGCTTTCAAACCTCCATTATCCCAATCTTCAATAAATTCCGTAAAATTACTGATCTTATTTCTGCTCAATGTGGCATTTACATTCCATTTGAATTTCTTTAGAAATGTCATACCTCCTGTTAATTCAAAGCCCATTCTTGAGCTCTTATCCACATTTGTCATGACAGGCGCCCCGACAGAATTGATCTGTCCGGTATGAACCAACTGATTATTATAGTACATATAATACAGATTCGTTCCAATTTGAAGGCCTGCAGATTTAAACTTATAACCTAATTCATAATCATTTAACGTCTCAAAAGTTGGCTGTTTTCCGGTTTTATCAGCATCGACAAAATTGTCACGGTTCGGCTCCCGGTTAGCACGGCCATAGCTCAGGTAAGCATCCTGATTGGCCGTGGGTGAATATACCAATCCAAACTTAGGATTGAAAAAATTATACCTGTGAGTTTGGTCAATATTTCTGATCTTTTCATCGGTTCCACCGATTTCATAATTGATTGACCGGTACTGAAGATCAGCCGTAGCATTCAGATTATCAATAAGATTAACACTGTATCTTGCGTAGACATTAAAGTCCTTTTTCAATCCCGTTCCGCGGTACCATTCGTAATCCAGATTTGCTTCACCAGCTGTTTTAGCCCATATAATTCTTCCAAAATGCTGACCATCATAGATATTGCCACTTCCACCAATATTCAGTGATGTGATTCCCTGCTTATAAACCATTGAAAATACAGTTCCATAGAAACTGTTATCCAGCCATTTGCGTGTAATCATATCCGTGTTTTCAATTGTCTGACCGTTAACTTCAGGATTAGCCAGTTTATAGTCGGCATAGCTTTGATTTGACTCATACTCCTCGTAATAACCACGGCCATAGACAAAAAAAGCAGATGCATTCAAATTTAAATATGGATTAAACTTATGTGAGAACTGAAGCTGGTAGTTATCCTGCTGGTAATGATCTACCTGATTCTTATATGTATAGAGATTATAGGTCCTGCTATTCGAATTAAGCATATTAAGTGTCTGTTCATGGGAATAGAGGCCATCAGTTTCATACTTGTTCATTCCTGCAATATCGTTGTTCAGTCTAACAGAAGGAACACCATTCCAGGCCTGGTAGGTCTGCTCGAATCCTGAGAAGATAGCTGCCTTCAGGATAGTATTGGCAGTAAAATAACCACCTGAAATGTTGAAGGATTTCAGGTCTGACTTTGCCCTGTCAATAAATCCGGCAGAATTGATCTTCGACAATGAGACATCAACAGCAAATTTCCCATTCAAAAGACCGGAACTGGCACTCAGATTATTTCGAAATGTACTAAAAGAACCGGCGGACGATTTAAATTCAGCCTTTGCCTCCGGATTGAGCTTACTCGTTTGCAGATCGATGCTTGCACCAAAGGCGCTGGCTCCATTCGTTGAATTTCCTACTCCCCTCTGAATCTGAATATTTTCAGTAGAAGCTGCCATATCCGGAATATCGACAAAATAGGTGATCTGTGATTCTGCATCCGACATTGGGATACCATTTATCGTTACATTTATCCGCGTCGGATCGGTCCCTCTAATCCGAAAACCAGTATAACCTATTCCATTTCCAGCATCCGAAGTTGCAACAAATGAGGGTGTATAATTTAGTAAATAAGGAATATCCTGACCAGTATTTAAGGATTTAAGCTCTTCCTTTCCGATATTTGAATAGGCCAACGGAGATTTTTCTCCTGCACGTGCAGCGGATACAAGCACCTCCTCAGTCAAAATGCTTGATGGATCAAGCACAACATTAATATCTGTTGACTGATTCAGGTTCAACTCCTTACTGAAAGTTTTATAACCGACATAAGTTATAAGGAGATTGTGATCTCCATTTCTAATGTCTTTAATCTTAAATTCTCCCTTCAGTCCTGTCGATGCGACTAAGCTGTTGTCAATATATACATTCGCTCCAATTAAAAGTTCCCCCTTTACATCCTTTACGGTTCCTGTCAAATTTTCCTGCCCGTAAATTAATGTTGCAAAAAACTGCATTACCAAAAATAATCTGATTCGTTTCATTAAAATGATTCGTAAAATGGTTAATACTAACCAATGAGGGGGAGAATCTATTTTTACAACGTGATTATTCATTTTCCCTTTCCGGCATTACCCGGACAGGTTCGATGGGTTTGATCTCAGCCTGAAATTTTAGGCACCCCTTATTGTTTCGTGTGCAAATGTAAGAAAAAATGGATTAAAACATGATCAGGTCAGCATAAATACTAATACAATCTCTTAAAACAGGATAAAGGTGCCTTTCATTGGGTTCTATTTTATAACCGGTAAAACCCGAAACTTCAAAAAACATATCGATGCAGCGGGAACACTAACATCAAAACCTTCTTTTGAAAATGAATGCGGGACAATCGTTTTCTCTTTAACATTATTCTCACCAAAAGTATTTGTGACATTCAGGGATTTTGCTGTATAGCTAATCATTTCCTGAAATTCCAGCTGGCTATTTTCAGGGAGATGAACAAATCCTATATTTGTTGAGACTGCCTTTCTTTCTGCCAGGTTTAACAATGAAATGACTAATTCTGTCTTGTCTTGAGATATCGAAGTGGTGGCATCCAGGGTTTCAAGACCAGATTCAAGCATGGGGGAATTTACTTTAACCGGGATATTTTGGGATAGCGTGTATTTTCGAAAGGCCTGCAAAGGAGTATAAACAGTCTGTCGGAAGGAACCATCCTGGTTTGTCATGATGGGAGCCAGATTATTTACGCTTTGTGCCCAGCTTGCCAGGCCCGTAATATCTGCATTTCGCTGTAAAATATTGAGAAATTTGCCTGTTGCGAGAGCATGTGACCACTCATAAGAATATTCAAGCTGATAGGCACCTCTGCCCTTCCCTGAATTAGCATCCCAGATACCCCATTCATCCACTGCAATCTTTACAGGAAATTGTCTGCCTTGAAACCGAAACCATGGGGAAAAATCTGCCGCTTTTGCCGGGATTTTATGGAGTAATATTCTTAATGAATCGAAACTGGCATTGAAATTCTCAACACTTCGGAGCAGACTCAAGTAACCGGAATCAGCAGGCATTACATAAAGATGCAGAGATATAAAATCGCAAACCGGGTTCATTTCACCTAATATTTTTCCGGCACGGTTCAAATCAGATGAATTTCCGTCCAGGATGATTTTAATGGAAGGATCCTGAAGTTTCATTAATTTGACAAATTGCCAGGCGTCTTCGATGTATCTGTTAACATTTTGATCTTTGCCGGCGTCGGGTACTGCACTTTCTTCGTTACCAATTGCCCAATATTTTACATTAAATGGCTTTTCCTAGCCGTGCGAACGTCTTAGATTCGCGTAAAAGGTATCGGCAGTTCCATTGCAGTATTCTACCCAGTTTGAGGCCTCCTCGGGTGTTCCTGTAGCCATATTCACTACAAGAAAAGGTTCTGCTTCAATCTGATGACAGTAATCGACAAACTCTGCTGTTCCAAAATGATTATCGTTGGTTCCTCCCCAGATCAGATTTCTGCGTTTGGGTCGGTCACTTTTATTTCCAATACCATCCTGCCAGTGATAGATTTTTGTGACCGTTCCTCCTGGAAATCGCAGAACAGGGATTTTTAAGTCTTTCATCGACTCCAGCACATCGGTTCTAAATCCATTTGATCCGGATAAATGAGAACCCTCCTGATAAATTCCTCCGTCGATACAACGTCCCAAACACTATCAATTGGAAAACCGTAACGAACGCTATATTTTTAATCATCTTATCATTTATTATATCGAAAACCAATAATTAAATTTAATCAGGAAAATATTATTTGGTGATGTATTTAACAATCTGTCTGCTGCACTTCGCAGGGGTTCACTTCCTGGATTTAACCAATCTGTACGTTCATTCGACCAAACCAGGAAAATCTGAGATCCGGGTTTGTATTCCCAACGGAAAACCATATTCGAACGAAATTGATTAAAATTAAAATTGGGATTTTTAAAATTGTAAACAGGATTATTAACAGTATTTTCATAAACCTGATATTCACTACTGTTAACCAGAACAGGGTCGGCTGGTTTGAACCGGTTTCTGTAATCTGAGGCTTTTGCGTTTGTGATTACTTTAAAATCCTGGTATTTACCTAAGGTGGCAAAGGGGCTGCCATAATACTGAAGTGAAATTTCGGGAGTAATATTGTAATCGATCCGAAAAGTGAATCCAAGGGTTTCCTGATTAAGCTGACCGAGAATATATTTGTCAACGTGGTTAATTTGCTTTTTATCAACGTATTGCAGATCATCGACCTTTTTTGAATAATCGCAATTCATCGAAATAAGGAGTGTATTTACCGGTCGAAATGTCAGTCCTGCGATATACTCATAGAAATTAAATGAATTTTCAGCTGAGAATGAAGTTGTTGCCGATAAGTTTGCCGTAACTTTTTTGGATTGATCACTTCGGATAAGAAATGTCTCCGACCAGTTTGCAGGCACCAGCATTGCACTGCCACCACGGAGGATATAATTGTCGAGTGTCTGTCCCTTATATTTCAGGATACTATTGACTCCCCACTTATTTTTAAAGTCGGCTGCGATATTCAGTGTGGCATCCGATGAGGAGTAATGTCCGCTAAAATCCCAGTTATTTTTCTGTTCCAATGCAATAGAATAGGTACGGAAAACCAGGGCAGGTTTATTGATAAAATAGGATATCATATTTTTCTGGCGAATCAAATCGGCTGTTTGCAGATATCCTAAGTCATTTAAGTCCAATCCTGTTGAACGCCAGCTTACTTCACTTGAATACTTCCATAATCCTTTGCTTCCTCTACCAATTTTTATCTTTCCCCCATATCCTGAAAGAGAGGTAAGTGTACTGTCGAACATTGGATGCCCACCGTCAGGCCGTTGAAAATAGCGGGCCGGGGAAAGTTGCAAATTACTGATCGCCTCTGTCTTGCCATTAATATCACTTCCTATGACCTTTGCCTCAAGATAGTACTTTTTATCTTTCCAGTAATGTAAAAGGTCCAATCCTCCAGTAAAGGCGTTCTGATTGAGGAAACTAAGTTCGGAACTTGATATTGAACGATTTGCGGAGGTTAAAATCCCCCCGAACAGTGTGTTGCCCTGATTGCAGTCCTGTTGGATTCTGGCAACCGCGTAATTTGTAAATGGTTCAACACTTACTTTGCGATCACCTGAAGGAGAATTTATCGTTGCTTTCTCGTTCGCCGTAAAACTCTGAAGTACACCGACAGACAATCCATCACCAGTTTTTCCGCTAAATTTCAGTGCACTTAGTATTGTCGTTTTATCCGGAGTCTTTAGAAACTCGTGCTCATTTAACATGGGTTGGTATGATGGTGAATGACCAATCCTTCTGCTGTAAAAGACTGTGGCGTCGTCAAAATCAAAATTGAAGATACTTTTCCCTTCAAGAAAAAACGGTCGTTTTTCCTCATAAAAAGTCTCAAAAGCAGTAAGGTTCATTACGGACGGATCAGATTCGACTTGTCCGAAATCGGGATTTACAGTTAAGTCTACAGTAAAATTACTTCCGACACCTATTTTTGCATCCAAACCGATATTACCCGTCATCTGGTGCCCCTTGCTTGCAAAAGGGTTGCCTTGTTCTTTTTTAAAAGTCTTTAGTTCACCAAGAGAATATGGCATTAGTTCAATCCTTTGCGACTTTTTGAGTCCCTTAATTCCGCGAAGTTCGCCAAACAAATATAGCATCCCGGGACCGGTAGATGATTGTTTCTCCCAATCGCTCTCCTCCTGCAAACGATCGATCCATCGCCATACATGCAGGCCCCAGACCTGCTCATACTGATTGCTATAGCGTAATTGATTAAGAGGGATTTCGAGTTCCTGAACCCATGCTGAATCCTCATAGGCGACCTTACCGAGCCAAACTGCATTCCAGTTCAGATCTCCAAAACCGGAATTTGGGAGGATAGCATCAATTTTCTGCCTTCCGGCAGTCATGTCGAACTCGAAACCCGTGCGATGATCATGATAGCTATCAAATGTTATACCAGCCATATCACCTGTCATTTCATCCCTTCTTCCTGCTTTTTTGCTGATTTTATGTGGTTCTTTATCAACGGCCCGGATGGCGACATATAGATTTTTGTCATCATATAATATCTTCACATAGGTTGGATGAGAAGGTTTGGCACCTTCATTAGGAATCCACTGGACAAAATCACCGGCCCAGATTCCGGTTTTCCAGCATGCATCATTTAAAACACCATCTATCACCGGTTTTTCTGTAGTTAACCGTTGGGTTGTGTACACCCTCAATCCATTAAGTGTCTTTAAAGGAATAGTATCTCCTGTTAATCTGTCATCAGCTAAAGAGATTTTCACAAATGCAAAAAGAATAAGTATAGACCAACCAACGACAAAAACTGCTCTGTGAGGCATTTGTTTTTGAAAGAATTTAATTTTAAACCGGAAAAACAATCAGAAAATTAAATCTTGCAAGATATCATTTTGGAATGGCAACTGAAAAGAAAAACATCATAATTCTGAACATGTTTACTTAAAATTCAGGTAAAAATCATTCACAGGATACTTTTATTCCATTGTCCAGACGAATAATTTATTTGGGATGAAAACCATTTACGGACTCTTATTAACTTTGGAAAAATTAAATATTGGAATGACCCTAGATAATTTCCCTTCCAAGTTATTGGAAAATGCAGTGAATGAATTCTCTAAACTTCCGGGGATAGGAAAAAAAACTGCCTTGCGACTTGTGCTTCATTTACTCAAAAAAGAAACTGATGAAGTTTTGCGATTCAGTCGTTCATTAACGCAACTTCGTGAGGAGGTAAAACACTGTCGTATTTGCCGCAATATCTCCGACAATGACAAGTGCAATATTTGCAGTAATCCTTCACGCGATCACCGCATTGTTTGTGTAGTCGAGAATATCCGGGATGTTATGTCGATTGAAAATACACAGCAATACAGAGGTGTCTATCATGTGCTTGGGGGGATTATTTCTCCCATGGACGGTGTGGGTCCTTCGGATCTTGAGATCGAATCACTGTTGGCGCGCGTGGCAAAGGGAGAGACCGATGAGGTGATCTTTGCGTTAAGCACGACAATGGAGGGGGACAGTACGAATTTTTATATCTTCAAAAAATTAAAAGATTTTCCTGTCAGGATTACTACACTTGCACGCGGAGTGTCCATCGGGGATGAAATAGAATATACGGACGAGATAACCCTGGGGCGATCGATTGTTAACCGGATGCTATTCGAAAACTTTATGGGATAAACTGATGGAAAAATACCTTTCAAACAATCTGGTATCGCTAAGGGCTTTAGAACCAGAAGATGTTGATTTATTGTATTCATGGGAAAACGATCCTGAGGTTTGGGAAGTCAGTCATACACTTGTTCCCTATTCCCGGTATATCCTTGCCTTGTACATCAAAAATTCAGATAAGGATATTTTTGAGAGCAAACAATTACGTCTTATGATTGATTCTTTTGAAGGAAAGACTATCGGTGCAATCGATCTTTTCGATTTTGATCCATATAATTCGCGTGTTGGAATTGGGTTATTAATCCATGCAAAGGAAGACCGGTCAAGAGGATTTGCTACGGCGGCGTTGGATCTTTTGATTGAATATTGTTTTCAAAAGCTGAATATTCATCAGGTTTATGCCAATATTGAAACCGGGAATAAAATAAGTCTATCACTATTCGAAAAACATTCGTTCACAATCATTGGCACCAAAAAGGAGTGGCTCCGTTCAAATTCAGGTTGGAAAGATGAGGTTTTACTCCAACTGATTAAGGCTTGAAAATTAATCTTGGGAGCACTAAAAAATAAATCAGTTTCATCACTTTTTATTGTTCCATTTGTAAAAAATCAGGGATCTCCTGCAAGAAGGAGTAGGTCAACTGAGTCTTGTCGAACTGGCAGCAATAGTGGTTTAAACCGTTTGTAACGATAAGGTACGATACCCTAAGCTCAAGATTATAACGTGCTATCTGATCGAAAACCTGTTGTGATATTTTGACGTCAGGAGCCTTACATTCAACAATTACAGATGGTTTTCCTGATCTTGAAAACAGTACGATATCAGCCCGAAAGTCATGCTGATTAATCCTTAATGATCGTTCCAATGCTACTAGAGAGGCCGGATAATGTTTAATTTCAGTAAGATAACTTGCAAAATTTTGCCTGACCCATTCCTCAGGAGTTAGAATGACCCACCTCCTCCTGAAATTATCAAAAATTAACTTCTTTCCATTTTGTTCTTTGATTCGAAAGGAAAAGGAGGGAAGGTTGAGATCCATTGCTGATTTTTAGTTATTCAAAACTAATTTTTATTTTTCAATATTCATACGGTAATTGATCTCCAATTCGTTGGGTATTCATGTCGCCTTCCCATTTTATACCCATTTTATCAAAATATCCTTCCTCATTAAAGCCTACCTTATCCTTAATAAAAATTATTGTAGTCGACTTTAAGTAATCTTCAATTGGCTTTGTCTCTAATACGCCTTCCCAGGATTTTAAGTAATAAATTTGCAGGTAATCCGTGTATTTTAGAAATTTAATGAAACTTTTAATGGAGTCTGCAGGAGTATTTTGGGTAACTACAATATCCATATACTCCAGATAATTATTATCCGGACTTTTGACAGTAAATCTGGCTAATTCTAATTCATCGGACCAAAGAGACCTAAAAAAATGCATTCTTGATCCTTCAAATGCCTCCTTTCTTCTTTGCTCAAAGTATCTTTTATGCTTATCTCCTATCGCCAGATCTTTATCGAAGAACATATTACCTTTATAAAAGAAGGCTTTGGATTTTTTATAATATTCAAATTTGTCCAGACTAAATATGACCTGGTAGCCTAACGCCTTGTTATTTATGAGGATTGGCTTAGAAGCAAATGCTTTAAGTGTATCCATGTCAGAGTTATAATTAAACGTAATGTCGTTTTCATTTAAAATGTCACAATTGTGACCATTCTCAGTAATACCAAGAAATTCATTTTTAAATAATTTTAGATTTGCTTTTCTTTTCTTCACAAGGGATTTAGAAGAAATGACAACTTCCTGTATTTCATATACTTTCGGTGTTAAGTAAACTATCACCGGTTTATCTGATGAAAAAGATGTTAAAGTTTCAGAATAATATCCGATTCCGCTTATAATTAATGACATTGAGCGCTGCCCGGAAATGTCCAGCTCAAAATCTCCATTCATATTTGAGTGAGTTCCGATAAACGTTCCGTTAAAATATATTAATGCAAAACTAATTGGACTATTGGTTTCCTTCTCTGCGACTTTCCCTTTAATTACCTGACTATAAGATACTATACAGAGGGTGGTTAATACAAATAAAAGAATTAATTTAATCATAAAGTTGCATTAAGATTTCTTTGTCTATCCAGGTCATAACTTGCGAAGTAGATTCGTAAACCCGAAGAATCCATTATAAAGCAAAAAATTCTTCAATTTTTTGGTCCTGAATACGTTCATTGCAATTTATAATTTATTTTACATTTTTACACTCAAATATACAAAATGTAAATATTTTTTAAGTCACATCGACTTATTTATCCCTGAAGTCAAAATTTACTCAATTCTTCTGGTTTTGGTTTTCCTGGAAATGAACCGGTAATTGTTCAATGGAATGTACTCCGTTCGAATGATCTGGCACCTTTAGTGATTAAAAGGGAATCATTAGAATAATTGTTTATTAAATTGATTCGTAATGCGGATAGAGAAACAATACCGCAATAACAATGGGGTCAGATTTTTAATTAAGAAGAGACAGATCGAACCTTTGTTTGGGCTTGGAGATCAATCATTTCTTGGATTAATTGAAGATTTACCAAGATTAAATGCCAAAGATGGTTGTTTTGTTGTTCAGGTAATGGGAGAATCCGGAAGTGCTGCCGGAATAAATTCTTACGCAGAAGTACGTTTTTTGCGCTGGGAATGATTAAAAGTCCTGTTGCTGCTGAAGCACTTCTGAATTGTCTTAAAAGCAGTGATAAAATCATTCGATATAATTCGGTCATTGCACTTGCCGAGATTGGATGTAAAAAAGCAGATAGTGAACCCGTAAAGGATCCGATGGCAGTTAACAGCGACATATTAAACTTTTTTAAGGTATCTGAGAAGGAAGAAAAAGATAATTCCTTGATTCCTGAAAGTCCGCAGATTAAAGATTATAACAAAAACAAATCTTTGTCAGAATTCTCAATCGGAGGTTCCCTGCGGAGTATGAAATAAGGACATTCAGTATCGAAACGACCCAAATTTTCAATACAAATTCCCTGGGTTTTATTTGTTATACCAGATTAACCAGTTGCCGGATCAGAGACCTGTTTCTCATAATCCGGAAAAAATTAAATTCTATTCACAAAATCAAATACCGTTTAATTACATTTGTTAAATTAAATTAGCAGATCAAAAATATTTTTGAGTAATATCAATTTATGAAAACGAAGGAAGAGATTGTCAGAAACTGGCTTCCACGCTATACTGGCAGAGAACTTGGAGAATTTACACAGCATATCATTCTTACAAATTTTCAGAACTATGTTGAGTATTTTGCCGAGAGATTTAGTGTGCCCATTATAGGGGAGGATAAAACCATGCCAAATGCCAGCGCTAATGGAATTACAATCATCAACTTTGGAATGGGAAGTCCAAATGCAGCAACTATTATGGACCTTCTCAGTGCAATAATGCCTGAAGCTGTGCTTTTTCTGGGAAAATGCGGCGGATTAAAACGAAAAAGTGAGCTTGGCAATTTAATACTTCCTATCGCAGCAATCCGCAGCGACGGTACCTCAAACGATTATCTGCCTATCGAGGTCCCGGCTCTGCCCGCATTTAGCCTTCAGCGTGCAGTCTCTTCCACAATACGTGATATGGGCCTCGATTATTGGACAGGAACAGTATTTACGACAAATAAAAGGGTCTGGGAATATGACGAACGATTTAAAAAATACCTGAGCAAGACCCGCGCAATAGCTATTGATATGGAGACTGCAACAATCTTTACGGTAGGCTTTTATAACCAGATTCCTACAGGTGCACTGCTTCTTGTCTCCGATCAGCCAATGATATCAGCAGGAATTAAAACTGCGGAAAGTGATAGGGAGGTGACCAGAAAATTTGTTAATCGCCACTTGGAAATTGGCATTGAAGCACTTTCAGAGATCATAAATGACGGCAGATCAGTAAAACATTTGAAATTTTAAGGGGATGGATTACAATCAGATTATTGGTGATCTAAAAGATAAAAAATACGCTCCTGTTTATTTTTTCGAAGGGGAAGAACCTTATTTTATGGATCAGATTAGCCAGTATATTCTTGATAATGTGCTTACTGAAGATGAGAAAGGGTTTAACCAATCTGTGCTCTATGGAAAGGATCTGAGTATTGATGCGATTATGACAGCATCGAAAAGGTTTCCTATGATGGCTCAAAGACAGGTTGTTGTTATCAGGGAGGCACAAAACATAAGAAATATTGAAGATCTGACACCCTATGCTGAAAATCCTATGCGTTCGACACTTCTTGTGATTAATTACAAATACAAGACAATTGATAAACGCAAAAAGCTGTATAAAGCATTGATTAAAAATGGCGTTTTTTTTGAGTCAAAACCCCTGTATGAGAGTAATGTTCCTGCATGGATCACTAAATACCTGAAGGAGAAGAACCTGGGAATCGATCCTCGTGCAGCTCAAATGATTACAGACTTCGTGGGAAACGATCTTCAGCGAATTGTAAACGAACTGGAGAAAGTGACCATTTCAATGGTTCCCGGGACAAGCATTATGCCTGAGGATGTGGAGAGAAATATTGGAATCAGTAAGGAGTTTAATATGTTTGAATTTCAGAAAGCACTTGGAAATAAAGATATACTTAAGTCCAATCTTATCGCTAATTACTTCATCGACAATGAGAAACAAAATCCTCTTCCTGTAATCATGGGTATGTTAGTCGGGTTTTTCAGGAAGATCTTGGTTTACCATACAATCGAAATGAAGTCGGACCGGAACCTGATTGCTCAAAAACTAGGTGTAAACCCCTTTTTTGTAACCGATTATATCAACGCAGGGCGCAACTACAGCCTTGACAAAGCTGTTAATACAATATCGATGATGCGCGAGTATGATATGCGATCAAAAGGGGCTCGTGGTGGCAGCACAGAAAGTGGTGACCTGCTTAAAGAACTTGTATTTAAAATTCTTCATAACTAAAAACATATTCAATGACATTAATATTAATCGTTGTAATTGGTCTGGTATCGGTTATTGGCTTTTCTCAAAGAGATACTATGGCTCAGTTACAGCTAAACGCCTATAAAGTATTTCATCGCAAACAGATTTACCGACTTGTAACCCATGCCTTCGTTCATGCTAACTGGGAGCATCTTATTGTGAACATGATAGTCCTGTATTCATTTGGAACTGCAGTGGAACACTTTTTTGAAATGTATTTTGGAAGATCCGGTTCTTCATATTTCCTGTTTCTGTTTTTTGGTTCAGTGATTGTATCTACTTTTTACTCATTGTACAAAGAGAAAGACAACCCTTATTACAATGCCGTAGGTGCGTCCGGAGCGGTGTCAGCTGTGCTTTTTGCTGCAATATTTTTTGATCCCTGGAACAATATCTATTTCTTTGGGGTCCTGCCTGTACCTGGAATCATTTTTGGAGCGTTGTACTTGTATTATTCATATTACATGAGTACGAAAAAGGCTGATAATATTGGACATGATGCCCATTTTCTGGGAGCAGTCTTCGGATTCTTTTTTCCGGTGCTGCTAAATCCGTCGCTTATACATGTATTTTTTAATTTGCTTTTTGGGAGGATGTCGCTTTAAAAGTGTCCGGATAGAATTTCAAATAAACTCCTCAGCATTTTTGTCATAAAAATCCAAATCAGAACGATTATTAAAAGATGAAAGGTGGTTTTACTCTCTTAAACGGCAAATTTTATCGTGAAGTCGAGCCATTGTTTTCAATGATGGATATACCCCGCTTGAATGATGGTGTAAGAGAATCTTTCAGGGCCGGGAATAATCGGATTATCTTTGCCCGGGATAACTTCGATTTCCTCGTTGATTCGTTGTCGGCCATGGATTTACAGCTTCCTGAAGAATGGAATTTCCCTCGGTTCGTGAATGATGTTTCAAGATTGCTGAATAAAAATCATCTTTATCTTTCAGCCAAGGTTATCATTCATTTTATTCCCGGAGAATCGGGTACCGACTATGTCATGTCGGCCGAAGAGATCCCTTCCGGATTTTATCCGGTTAAAGATGGCGGGTTGTTGATTGAATTTTATAGTGATGGGGCAAAAGGCATTTCATCTTATAATGCTTATGAACCATCGGGCAGGGCAATATGGACTATGGCGTTACGTGCGGCTCAGCTGATGTCGAAACATAATTTAATAATCCTAAACAACAATGGTTTTGCCTGTGAATCAATTGGAGGAAGCTTCGGTTATCTGGATGGCAAAACAGTTGTATTCCCTTCCACTGAGTCACAGGGGTATTTTCCTCCGGTTATGACTGCAATCAAAAGCTGTGCAAGACAATGTGGATTCGATATAATTGAAAAAAAAGAGATTGATCGGGAGGATCTCCTGAATGCAGATGAGTTATTCCTTGCAGATAATTGTTCAGGTATTAAACCTGTATTAGGTCTCTATGCACGAAGGTATTACACAACAGCAACGATGACTATTGCCGCTAAACTTTCCGATTTGGCTAAAAATGATCACCTAGCCTCATAACTAACCAAACATTCCGCCAAAAAAAAATAAAAATATTTTGGTGTACCCCCAGCAATAAAAGAAATATTTATTTTTTTTATGTTTAAGGAAACAACGCCTGGCAGATTATTGTTAAAAACAAGGTATATATTTGTAAAAAATAAAATTATCAGATGGAAACTGAATCGAAAAAAGAGACTGGAACAGGTAAAAATATCCTTCCGCGGATTATAATTAGTACTGTAGTTATTATAGGTCTGATTTTCCTTTTTAAGGAAGTTTGGTTTGCAATAAATCATGAGGAGACGGATAACGCACAGGTTGAGATGAGGCTGGTCCCAATTATTTCGAGGGTTTCGGGATATATCAATAAGTCTTGTGCAGACGACTATTCGACAGTTAAAAAGGGACAATTACTAATGGTTGTTGATTCGGCAGAACTCTCCTTACAGCTTCAGGAGATGCAGGCAGATTTGGCACAAAGCCTGGCAGATATTGAAAATGCTGAGGCCTCCGTCATAAATGCACAGGCTTTACTTGCCTCAGCAAAAGGAAATCTGGAAGTCAACAAATTAAAATTATCCAAAAGTTCAGACGATCTCAAACGAGATAAAAATTTAATAGAAGGAAGTGCTATAACGCAGAAACAACTTGACGACAGTCAGTCAGTTTTTGATATTGCATCCCGGCAATTCGAAACGAGCAAGGTAGATGTAAAAGTTGCAGAAACGCGTCTGACAGTACTTGGCTCACTTGTAAATAAAGCTAAGGCTCAGGCAGATATAAAAAAGGCTCATATTGATCTGCAAAAGCTTAAAATTTCGTATTGTTATATTTACGCGATTGCGGATGGTAAATTAGGTAAAAAAAATGTTGCTGAAGGGCAATTCATACAGGCAGGAACACCTCTTTTTACGATTGTGAATAGCAGCAGTCAGTGGGTAGTTGCCAACTTTAAAGAAAATCAGCTCAAGAACTTACATCTGGGTCAGATTGTAAATCTTAAAATCGATGGTAATCCTGGCCTTGAGGTTCACGGGAAGATTAGTTCCCTGTCGGATGCTACAGGCGCAAGATTCTCACTTCTTCCCCCCGATAATGCCACAGGAAATTTTGTAAAGGTAACGCAGCGTGTGCCTGTCAGGATCGAGATTATCGATGAGGGGAAATACAAAGACATTTTGCGTGCAGGGATGAGTGTTGTTGTATCAGTTCCCATTTAAAGAGAATAATGGAATCAATAACTAAGACCGCCAGGATCTTTATCGCGATAACGACGATCTCTGCCGCCATCATGGAATTGATCGATACGTCTATCGTCAATGTAGCTCTTAACCAGATGGCAGGGAATCTTGGTGCGTCCATCGAAGATATTGCATGGGTAATCACATCCTATGCAATTGCCAATGTTATTATAATCCCTATGACGGGTTTTCTGGCACAATATTTTGGAAGATTGCGTTATTACATGGTTTCGATAGCAATATTCACTATAGCCTCAGTTCTGTGCGGTACGTCAACAACTTTGTGGCAGATCGTTTTATGGCGTTTTGTTCAGGGACTCGGTGGAGGAGCTCTCCTATCGACCTCTCAATCCATACTTTTTGAAACATTTACAGGAAAACAAAGAGGTATGGCAGCCGCTTTATTTGGAATGGGTGTAGTTCTGGGACCTACTATGGGTCCTACGATAGGCGGTATAATTATTGACAGCTATTCCTGGCCGCTTATATTCTTTATCAACGTACCCTTTGGCATAATAGCAAGTATTCTCGCATATCGATTCGTTCCACGTCTTCCTGAAACACATAGAAAACCAAGTATTGACTGGTCAGGGATTTTTCTGCTAACTATTGGTGTTGGGGCTTTGCAGTATGTCCTGGAGAGGGGTGAAGCAGAAGACTGGTATGATTCGAAATTAATTATCTGGCTTACAATTTTAGCTGTGGTAGGCATTGTTACGTTTATCTGGTGGGAACTTCAGCAAAAAGAACCTGTTGTTAATCTTCGTATCTTGAAGGATTGGAATCTTGCCATTACGACATTACTAACTTTTATCGTAGGTTTCATCTTGTTTACTTCTGTTTTTATCTTTCCGTTGATGCTTCAGCGGGCCCTTGGCTATACGGCTTATGAAACGGGTATCACACTCCTTCCGGCATCTTTGTTATCCCTTGTTCTTATGCCATTTATAGGACGTAAACTTCAACATGGAACACCTCCGAATATTTTCGTAACAGTAGGTTTTATTACGCTTATGGGTTTTGGTTTATTGATGTCCCGTGCCGATCAGAATGTCAGTTCAGGGTTCTTCGCCCTTCCCCTGCTGATTCGCGGTGCCGGATTAGCCTGTTTATTTGTTCCATTAAATGCGATGGCAGTATCGGGTCTTAAGCCCAAAGACATCCCTCAGGGAATTGCTCTTAATAATATGATGCGTCAATTAGGCGGTTCTTTCGGTATTGCCATCATAAATAACTATCTGGCGCACCGGGTTGCAACGCACCGAAGCGATCTTGTCAGCAATATTTATGATGGAAGTGCTCAGTTTAATGAACGATTTAATCAGATTTATCAGGGACTGCAATCGAAGTTACCGGTTTTAGCCGATCTGAAACAACAGACATTGCAGATTATTGATCTATCAGTAACGCGGCAATCTTTCCTGTTAAGTTATCTGGACGCATTTTTATATGCGACTCTCTTTATCCTGTTTGCCTTTCCTTTGCTTCTTCTGACCCGCAGTAACCGGGTAAAGAACAGCAAGACTCTAATGGCAGCCCAGGAAGTATAATTTTATAATAAGCTAAATAATGGCTAAAATGAAAAATATCTCTTCAGTAATCTTTGGTCTTTTAACAATATTCCAATTATCTGCACAAACTGTGTCAGTACCCGCAATACTCAAACAATATGTTGGACAATCATTTCAGAAATATCCACGAGTTGGCGAGATGAAGGATCAGGTCACAATGAATGAGGTTAAAGTAGGACTTGGGAAGACTGCCTTCTTACCCACTGCAATGGGCGATCTTTCTTACCGTCAGCAATTCCCGACACCACTTATTCAGTTCCCGTCAGGCCAGGGGCAAATGCAGGAGATCAGGATACAACCCACAGATAATTACAACGCATCCGTAACACTTGTTCAGCCTTTGATAGACCTGCGGGTCAGCTCGTTACTTAATAAAGCCAAGAGTGATCTGGAGACATCAAAAGATAATCTTGAATCTTTTAAAATTACACTTGCCTATCAGGTTGCCCAGCTTTATTACTCAATTGTATTCCTAAATAAGAGCATAGAAGTACAACAGGAACAGATCAATCTTTTAGAATCTAATCTGCATCAGATCAAGGTAAAAGTTAAAAATGGAGCGGCTTTGAATTATGACCTCGTCTCAACGGAAGTGAAATATACAAATGCTGCAAATTTTCAGACAGACCTTAAAACGCAATTAGCAAAACAATACAATGTTCTTGACATGCTTACGGGGAATACAGGTAAAGATTACCTGAACGAAACAACCTTTAACACTACAGCGTTTAACCTTTTAACCGACTCTTTATCTGCCATTGCCACAAGGAATAATCCCGATATCCGAATTGCAGCCGATAAAATTAAGTCCTCGCAATGGGATATCCAATCAGCTGAAAGAATGCGGCTTCCACTCCTTAGTTTGCAGGCAGGAATGGGATACAAGAATGGATTTATGCCGAATATTGATCTAATAAACTTTAATTATTTTTTCGGTCTGGGGATGACAATTCCAATCTTTTCTGCCTCACGACCAGGTTTCCAGCGCAAATTAGCCGTAATCAACCATGATGCAACTCAACATGCCCTTGAGACTCAGAAGGTCATTTTGCAGAAAGATTTATTAAATGCCGTTGACGAGATCAGTAAAAACCAGAAGAAATTAGCGGGTTCTGACACCTTAATAAGGCAGGCACAACTTGCTCACAACCTTGCGGCTGAACGTTATAAATTTGGAGTAATTACCAATCTGGAATTGTTAACTGCTGTTTCAAACCTGAAGGATGCTCAGTTAAGTCAGCTTCAGTTCGAATACAATCTCCTGCTTTCACGTATGGACATGTGCAGACTGGCAGGAATCTGTTGGTGGTAGGACCTGGGTTTGACGTATGATTTTATTAGAAGAGTAATATTCTGATAGCAAAGTTCAATTCGAATTTGGATCTTCCGGAAAGTTTTGCCAGGTCTCATAGTGCCCGCCGGCGTTTTTTACGCTCTCCAGCCAGAAATTCCTGTCGCTTGTCATGATAAGATTAGTATCTGCCTCCAGAACAAGCCACGAGTTCTCGGCAATCTCCCGGTCAAGCTGACCTTCGCTCCATCCCGAATAACCAACAAAGAACCTGACCTCTGTGGGTGCCACAATTCCAGCCGCAATAGCAACTTTTAACGTATCGAAGTCACCTCCCCAGTACAAATTGTCCTTTACGTGAAGACTCCCCTTAAGCTGGTTGCCCAGAGTGTGTATAAAAAAAAGGTTGTCACTGCTAACAGGGCCGCCAACAAATAGTTCGGGAGTAAAACCGGAATTCATTGTAAAAATCTCATTAATCTGAGCTTTAAAGGGTTTATTTAGTATAAACCCAACTGCTCCGGCAGGGGAATATTCGACAAGCAATACAGCAGAGCGATTAAAGAAGTTTCCCTGAAGGAATGGCTCCGAAATAAGTAATCTCCCTTTCTGTGGTTTTATCTTTCGATGTATTTTGAAGAAATCAAAATCGGTGTTCATGCTTTTAACTTTTACTTCTTTTCGATTATGACGAATATATCTTCATTTTTTTTCTTCATCAGGAACTGCTCCCTGGCAAATTTTTCGAGATTTTTTGAGCTTGTCTGAAGTTCCTTCAACCGTTCACTATCTGCCAGTATCTTCTCTTTATAATAGTTACTCTCAATGCGATACCTCTTTAGTTTATTTAGGTTCTGCCTAAGAAACAAAATATTGTGATCATCAAAAAAGATCATCCAAAAACTAAAGATCAAAAAGGCAAGCAGATATTTATTTCTGAGAGCCTTTAAAAACGCTTTTAGAATAACCTTTCCCATGGATGAATTAAATATTGTACAAATTAACTCAATCCAATGCAGAATTAAAAGAAGAATTATCGATCGTTATCAGGAAGGAAATTTGGGTACATAAAATCTGTTGCCGGGACGAAGGTTTCTTTTACTGTGCGGATTGAAACCCAGCGGAGCATATTAAAGACTGAACCTGCCTTATCATTGGTTCCTGAACCCCTTGCACCTCCAAAGGGTTGTTGTCCTACGACCGCACCAGTTGGCTTATCATTGATATAAAAATTACCTGCGGCATTACTTAATCTCTTCGTTAATTTCTCAATTGCATAACGGTCCTGAGAAAAAACGGCACCTGTGAGTGCATAAACCGACGTTGTATCTACAAGAGCAAGAGTCTCATCAAGTTGTGAATCCTCATAAACAAAGATTGTGACAACAGGTCCGAAAAGCTCCTCCTTCATTGTAATATAATCTGCTTTCTTAGCCAGAATGACTGTAGGTTCGATGTAATATCCGACTGACTTATCGCAATTCCCGCCATAGATGACGTCGGCATCCTGATCATCCCTTGCCCTGTCTATGAATCCTTTTAATTTATCAAATGAGGCTTCATCAATGACAGCGTTTATAAAATTTGTAAAGTCCTCGGGCGGTCCCATCCTGAGTCTTTTCAACTGGATTTCGGCTAAATTCCAGGTCTTTTCCCATATTGAGGCTGGTATATATACCCTTGAAGCAGCGGAGCATTTTTGCCCCTGATATTCGAAAGATCCCCGAACTATTGCAGTTGCAAGTGCCTGAGTATTTGCTGTAGGATCTGCAAATATAAAATCCTTTCCTCCTGTTTCACCTACAATGCGGGGATATGATTTAAATCTGAAAATATTTTCACCAATTGTTTTCCAGATGTCCTGGAATACCCCTGTTGAACCTGTAAAATGAATACCTGCAAAATCAGGATGGCTGAAAATAACCTTCCCGGCTGCAGGTCCTGATACATAAACAAGATTTATGACTCCATCGGGCAAACCGGCTTCTCTTAGAATCTCCATGATCACTGCCGCCGAATAAATAGCAGTTTTTGAAGGTTTCCAGACGCAAACATTTCCCATCATAACAGGTGCAACGGGGAGGTTTCCTGCAATAGAGGTGAAGTTAAACGGTGTTAAAGCGAAAACAAATCCTTCGAGTGGCCTGAATTCGTTATAATTCCATATTCCTGGATTAGACTCAGGTTGCATTTCATAGATCTGGGTCATGCATTTCACACCAAAACGATAAAAATCTGCAAGTTCACAGGCAGCATCAATCTCTGCCTGATAGGCATTTTTGGATTGTCCAAGCATTGTTGCTGCATTAATCTTTGCACGATATGGACCAGCAAGTAAATCAGCAGCCTTTAAAAAAATAGCTGCCCTGTGCTGCCAACCCAAACCATTCCATGCAGACCGCGCCTCCAATGCTGCATCGATAGCCATTAAAACATGTGATTCATCGCCCTGATAGAAATATCCCAAAAGATGGTTTATTTCGTGAGGTGGATGTATTTCAATTTTTTTTTCACTTCTTACCTCTTTCCCACCTATATACATGGGAAGGTCTACAACTTTGGAACGCATCTCCACGAGAGTAGCTTTAAGCTCAGTTCGTTCAGATGACCCTGGAATATAGCTCTTTACCGGCTCATTTTTAGCAACCGGAACATTGAAAAAACCTTTAGTCATAGAATTGGAATTTGAATTTATTCACCGCTTAATTATACTAAACTACATATTTTAGTGGCAAAACTATGCTTTACCCATGACATTTTTGCTAATAAATATCATCTTTCAAATTAAACCTTTATCCCAAAACCGCATCAAAAGAGAAATTCAAAAAAGATCAATGAAAAAGTTTATTCAACAGATTATCATTTTTACGGCAGTATTTTTGCTTTTTATCAGGATAGCTCCGGCTCAGGGTTATCCCCATCCCGGCGCAGAGAGCATTATACCTAAAGAAGCTGAGATCAAGGGTATAATAGAGGATGGTGGCACAAGTCAAACTATTCCATATGCGAGTGTAGCTGTTTACAAGTCGAAAGATTCAACGCTTGTCACAGGCGTTTTGAGTAAAGATGACGGAAGCTTCAGCGTTGCTAAATTGCCATACGGTAAGTATTTTATGGTTGTCACTTTCGTGGGTTATAAAAAGCATAAAGTCAATGACATATTTCTAACTCCGGCAAATAAAATTGCGACATTGGGTGTGATTAAAGTAAATACATCTACCACGGTTCTTAAACAGGTTGAAGTTGTCGGGAATGTGGCTCCGGTGAGTTATCAGATAGACAAAAAGGTGATCAATATTGCCCAGAACATCACGGCCGCAGGGGGGACGCTGGCAGAGGCCCTCCAAACTGCTCCATCGATACAGACAGATGTGGAGGGAAATATAACACTCAGGGGAAGTTCAAACTTTACAGTTCTTGTAGACGGAAGACCATCTCCTGTGGCAGGAAGTGAAGCCTTACAGCAAATACCTGCAAACCTTGTTCAAAATGTTGAGATTATCACGAACCCGTCAGCCAAGTACGAAGCAGAAGGAAGTGCAGGTATTGTGAATATAATCATGAAAAAGCAAAAAGTGCAGGGTTCAAGCGGCATTTTTAATTTCTCCGCTGGAACCGGTGATAAATACAACGGTAATGTCAATCTGAATTATAAGATATCGAAATTTAATTTCACTCTTGGAGGCGATTTTACGGATAATAATTCTCCACTTGCCATCGTAATGAAAAATAGGAACACGTTGGGTACTGAATTAACTAAAAATCAGTATATCAATGGAACGGGAGATATGCACAGAAAAGGGAAAGGCCTTAATCTTGGTATTGACTACACAATAAATGATAATAATACATTAACTCTAACCGGAAGTCTTGGTGACAGAACATTTGGCAGGTCGGTTTCTTCTTTTTATCACGATACGTATAATAACCTTAACGATATATATTATTTGGACAGTTCCGCGCCACAATTTAAGCGGGATTATTCCAGTCTAAACCTGGATTACCAGCTTAAACTGGACAAAAAAGGGCAAAAGCTTTCTGCTTCGGCCTATTTTACAGGCGGCCCGAATAATAACACAAGTTCACTTAGGGTGGATACAACCGATGTTAACAGAAATATCTTAAACAAGGCGAATGTCGACCAGCAATCGGCCCAAAACAGTAATCAAAATGATTTACGCATAAAAATTGATTATGAGTTGCCAATTGGGAAAAAAGGTAAATTCTCGGCTGGTTATCAGGGAACCTATATGAACAATACCGGGGAATATCATTTAAAGAATTTCAAGGATAATGTATGGATGGAGGATTTATCACAGCAAGATAAACTTACCTTCAAAGACCAGCTCCAGTCGGGATATGTCACCTATTTAAATACTTTACCAATCTTTGACTATCAATTAGGTTTACGAGCCGAATATGAAGACAGGGTGCTCAATCAGGAGATTCAAAATAAGATCAGTAAGGTTAACAGGATTGATTTCTTCCCTTCTGTTCATCTAAGCAGGCAGCTTCCGGCAAATTTCCAGTTGCAGGCAAATTATTCCCGAAGAACGAACAGACCTCAACAGTGGAATCTGAATCCTTTTGTCGTACATGTCGATCCCCAGACAATTAGAATGGGAAATCCGGGATTAATACCTGAATTTACGAATTCGTATGAATTGAATCTCGGGAAAAAAATCTCCGATGCTTCTTTTGTGAGTGTCGAAGGTTTCATGAGACAAACGGATAACCTGATTCAGCAAATCACTAATTTTGATCCGACTACTCAAATTACAACAATGACTTCAGCCAATATTGACCATGACAGGTCATTAGGAGGTGAGTTTATGGCGAATCTTGAGTTTTACAAATGGTTCACCCTTAATTCCTCATTCAGTTTCTATAATTATCAGATGTTTGGGACACCATTGGCTTCAGTGGTAAGCAGCACAAACACCTGGAATCTCCATATTAATCCTACTTTTCACCTAAGCAAAAATACATCCGTTCAACTCATGTATATGTATAATGCTCCTTCCATTACGGCGCAGGGAACGAGATCTGGTTTTTATACTTCCTCAATTGGTATTAAACAGAATTTATTGAAGAATAAGGCAAGTCTTACCCTACAGATGAGAAACCTGATAGGCAATACAACCATGACTTCGACAAGTGAAAGTCCCAATCAATATCGGTTCAGTAGCATAACCCGTGAAAACCAGGTGTTTATGCTTACATTTAGTTACCGGATAAATAATTACAGAACGAAACAAAGCGGACGTCAAAATCAGGACGACTCAGGTGGAGGCCGGGAGCAGGATATTGAAGGAGGAGCATTTTAATTTCTGAATTTACCCATTAGTATTTACAATTTACACCATCGACTTAATTTTTATTAATTCCATGGTGTAATTTTTTTTCTAAAATATCGACTATTTTAGAAAATCGTTACAAAGTTTAAATAGTACATTTGTTTTTATTAAAATGAGTTGTTTATTTTTGTGGTATCTTGCGATACTTTATTAGTGAGGCCGTAAACCTATGAAGCCTAAATATTGAATTAATAAATAATTGAATGTTTTCCATTGGCAACTCGCGTACAAAAATTTAGCAGGGAAGCGAATTTTCTGTCGTTTACCCTAAACATTACTATAGCTTTATTCGGTTTTGCAAGTTTCGCATTGCTTGCAAGAAGTTTTCCGATGGAGTTATTTGGAGAATGGGTCTTGTATGTGTCGGCTTCAGCCCTGATCGACATGATCCGGTATGGTATTACGCAAACTGCCGTAGTCAGATATTTATCAGGGGCAGAGAATGAAGAGCGATATAAAATTATCGGATCGAGCGTCTTTCTGGGTATTGTTTCAACGCTAATCATTTCGTTAACAATACTTGTATGCCATTACGTGTTTTCCGAACCAATAAAACATTCGGGTTATGAACTATTCTTCACCTGGTACCCATTACTTGCATTTGTAAGATTCCCCTATCAAAATTCGTTGATTATATTGCAAGCCGACCTGGAATTTAAAAAAATGCTGTTTATAAAATCATTTGAAACAGGAGTATTTTTTCTTTTGGTAGCCTCTAACTTCTTCCTTTTGCACCTTACAATTACACAACTAATTGGATTCCAGATAATCATAAATCTGGCAACTTCATTTATTTGTATATTTAAAGGATGGGATGGATTGCTCTATCTTGGCAAAACAACAGTAAGAACCAATAAAATCTTACTCGATTTTGGCAAGTATACATCCTTTACCCTGATTGGTTCAAACCTTTTAAAAAGTGCTGACACTTTGATTATTAGTCTTAGTCCACTGGGCACTGCAGGTGTAGCACTTTATAGCATTCCACTAAAACTGACTGAAATTCAGCAAATTCCGTTGCGTAGCTTTATTTCTACTGCTTTTCCAAAGATGTCAAAAGCAAGTATGCAGCAAAATACAGAAAGAGTTAAAGAGTTGTTTTACACCTACAGCGGGGCGATGACAATACTCTTTTTCTTCATTTGTTTTACAACCTTTGTATTTTCCGACTTGTTCGTACTTATTCTAGGCGGTAATAAGTTTATAAGCAACAATCCATTACTGGATGCAAATGCAGTTACAATAATGAAAGCATTTTCCATTTATGGGCTGTTTCTTCCTGTCGACCGAATGACAGGTGTTTGTCTTGATAGTATCAATAAACCCGATAAAAATCTCCTTAAAGTTTTCATCATGGTAATCGCAAATGTTGGCGGGGATTTAATTGCCATCTTCGTATTCAAATCACTTCTCCTGGTCGCAATCGGGTCCATATTTTTTGCATTTACAGGTGTTGTAGTAGGAATTTACCTTCTCGACAGGGAAATTCATATTCAATTGCGTCAAATAGTATTCAGGGGTTTTGGATTCTTTACAGATTACTACCGGAATTTTAAGAATCACAATATCTAGTCTTCTAACGTTCAGGGAAATTGACCGATCTCTTGCTTATCCATGTACCTCTGCGAAGTGCAATCGCATAATACTGTAGCAAACGAATATATATACGTGAAAGTGTCCTTAAACTTTTTACGAAAAAGAAGACAATACCTGCGATTGCAGGGATAAATCCAAATAACAAACTGTTGATTATCAATATAATATGCATCAAGCTTGCACGAATTCCAAGATCATGCTTAGAGATATAAACATGTCGTGAGATATTTACCTCGGTCTTCGTCAGGGCTTTTATATTCTGATTGATCCGGGATGCCCCGCCGTGATTATGTTCTATACAAATTGATTTCATCAATACAACTTCTCCTCCTTTGAGTCTGGCTCTCCGGCAGAGGTCCACATCCTCAAAATACATCCAGAAATCTTCGTCCCAACCGTTCAGGGCATAAAAGGTTTTCTTGCTGATCATTACAACCGATCCCGATATCCAGTCCGGGAAAACATATTCATTTGTCTCCGTAAATGGGATCTTTTGTGCTGACAAAACCCGTGAAATTGCCCTCATCCAGCCTGTCAGGGTAAATATTGAAGGAAAGCTGCCAAATGGTTTCTCCTGGGATCCATCCTCCCTGATCTGATTGCATGATACGATAGAAAACTGGTTTCGGCTCCTGACTTCCTGAAGTAAGCCATGCAGAGCACTTTCGGCAATAATTGTATCAGGATTTAAAAATAAAAGATATGATCCGGACGAATGCCTTGCTCCAAGGTTACATCCGCTTGCAAAACCAAGATTCCCTGTATTTGAAATAAAAGTAAATTCAGGGTACGAAGTGATGAAACTCTCCAATAATCCGTCTTGTGATCTATTATCAACAATTAATACCTCGAAAGAGTAAAGGTTACTACTAATAGCTTTTAATGAATCAAGACATTGAGTAAGTCTCTGCCATCCTCTGTAATTTACTATTATGATTGATATGTCAGTCAATTTGATATATTTTCAGCGAAAATAGTAATTAAATCAAATCCCCTTAAGATTTAAAATCAAAAGGGGATTTAAAGTACAATTATTCAATGAGGTAACCTGACTATTTCTTCTTAAGCCATAAGCCTTCCATTGCTTCGAGAGTCATTCCTTTGGTTTCGGGCACTAATTTCCATACGAAAATAAACGATAAGATGCTCATAGCTCCATAGAACCAGTAAGTTATCCCGCCGCTGAATTCCATCATTGCCGGATAGGTTGACGAAATGAAATAATTGGCAGCCCATTGAGCCGCTACGGCAATTGCTATCGCCCGGCCCCGTATTTTATTTGGGAAAATCTCAGAAATCAAGACCCAGCAAACCGGCCCCCACGACATCATAAACGATGCTGTATAGATGATTATAAACACAAGGGTGCTAATTCCAATAATCTTCATAAAGGCGAGTGCACCAATTGCAAACATGCCAACTGCCATTCCAATTGAACCAATCATCAGGAGAGGTTTACGACCGTGTTTGTCAACAAGAACTACGGCCAGAGCCGAGAAAAGCACATTCACGACTCCCATTACAACAGTCTGAAGTAATGAGGTATCTTTCCCTGAGCCCATACTTTCAAAGATTCTGGGGGCATAATACAGTGCAACATTAATTCCCACGAATTGTTGGAATATACTTAATAAGATGCCGATAATTACAACGAGTTTTCCGTAGGCAAATAATTTTTCGGATGAAGCCTCAACGGATTTTTTAATATCTGCCAGGATAGCAGCAGCCTTAGACTTGCCATTTATTTTAATAAGGATAGATAAGGCCTTTTCGTTATGATTATTCAGGGCGAGGTAACGTGGGGTTTCAGGAACAAAAACAAGAAGAATCGCGAAGATCGCAGATGGTATTGCCGCTGAGGTAAACATCCACCTCCAGCCGGTTGAATTAATCCATTCGAGAGTCTGGCCATGAGCAATCCCGTAATTGACAAAGTAAACCACAAGCATCCCCGAAATGATTGCAATCTGGTTAAGTGAAACCAGACGGCCGCGCATTTCCGCCGGTGCTATTTCTCCAATGTACATAGGGCAGACAGCAGAGGCAATTCCTACTCCAATTCCACCCACGATGCGGTAGAAATTAAACATGAATAATAGCCCCATGGTAGGTTTTCCTGTTGTAAAGAAAAAAGTCTCTGGCCAGCCCGAGCCCACAGAAGATAGTAGGAAGAGAAAGGCTGCAATCATCAAAGAGTTCCTTCTTCCGAGCTTAGATGCTGCCAGACCCGAAACCATACCTCCGATAATACAACCAATCAGGGCGCTGGATATTGTAGCGCCATGAGCAAGGGCTCCAAGGCCAAGACCGGTAATCAGATAAGCCTGGATGGACTTTTCGGCTCCTGAAATTACCGCAGTGTCATATCCAAACAATAGTCCGCCCAGAGTGGCCACAAGAGTTATTCCAATAACATAAAACGAGTTATGCTCCTTCATGTATTTCAGATATAGAAGTTGATCAGTTGTTCGAGTTTCTCCTGTTTACCACTTATCTGATCGGGCTCACCCTGATTTGAAGCAATTTCACGGAGGTCTTCAAATAAAAGTGACCCAGCTTCGAACTGAGCACCTTTGCCTGTATCGTATGAGCTGTATCTTTCTTTTTTAAGTTTTAAATAATCTGATTCCCTGAGGATTTTGTCCGCTACAATAAGACCACGGGCAAAAACATCCATTCCGGATACATGAGCGATAAAAATATCTTCAAGGTCCGAAGAGTTACGACGGGTTTTTGCATCGAAATTGATTCCACCGGTTTCAAATCCACCTGCCTGAATGATCTCCATCATAGCTTCCGTGACCTCGTAAATATTAGTTGGGAACTCATCTGTATCCCAGCCATTCTGATAATCTCCTTTATTGGCATCTATCGATCCGAAAAGGCCTGCATCGGAAGCCATGCGTAATTCATGAGAGAAGGTATGGCCAGCCAGAGTGGCATGGTTAACCTCGATATTCATCCTGAAATCCTTTTCCAGACCAAATTGACGCAAGAATCCTATGACAGTTTGCGTGTCGAAGTCATACTGATGCTTTGTTGGCTCCATCGGTTTGGGTTCAATGAGGAAATTCCCCTTAAATCCTTGTTTGCGTCCATAATCACGGGCCATCTGAAGGAATCTTCCCAAATGCTCGATTTCACGTTTAGTATTTGTATTATGAAGGGTCATGTATCCTTCGCGGCCACCCCAGAAAACATAGTTGGTGCCACCAAGCTCAATGGTTGCATCAATAGCATTTTTTACCTGAACAGCGGCATTGGTTAAGACTGAAAAATCCGGATTTGTGGATGCCCCATTCATATAACGCTTGTTCGAAAATACATTGGCTGTACCCCAAAGTAATTGGACACCTGAATCCTTTTGCATCTGTTTCATGACAGGAACGACCTGGCTCATTCTTTTTTCGATCTGAAATACTGAACCATCACCAACGACATCCGTATCATGAAAACAATAATACGAGGCCCCTATTTTTGTAATAAATTCAAATGCAGCATCCAGTTTATTATAGGCCGCTTCCATCGGATCCTGAGCTCCTGTCCAGGGGAAACTTTTTGTTCCCGGACCAAATGGATCACCACCGTCGCCGCAGAACGTATGCCAGTAAGCAATTGCGAAACGCAGGTGTTCCTTCATTGTCTTTCCACCAATAATCCGGGATTCGTCGTACCATTTAAACGCCAGTGGATTCCTGGATTCAACACCTTCAAATTTAATTTTCCCGATGCCCGGGAAATACTCTTTTTTGCCAATAAATGCATTCATAACAATTTAATTAATCGGTTTAATACTTTAAAAATGTCCTATAAATAATATAAAATCAGCTTATTAACTAACATACTTTTTCAGATTGTCTTCCCATAACTGATAAGAGTCGTCAATCTGTTGTTTTTTATTTTGATCCGGTTCAACAGATTCCAGTTTTTTTAGCCCCGAAAAGGCTTCAGTAAACGAGCTGTAATAACCTGACCCTACGCCTGCGCCTCTTGCAGCACCTGCTGCACCGTCCGTATTGTATAATTCTATTGATACACCTGAAACATTTGCAAGCGTTTCGCGGAAAACCTGGCTCAAAAACATATTTGCTTTTCCTGCCCGTATCACCTTGGCGTCGATGCCAATTCCCCGCAGAATATCCATTCCATACCTGAATGAAAACACTATGCCTTCCTGCGCAGCCCTGAACAGGTGTCCCTGACTGTGTCTGTTAAAGTCCAATCCACAAATCTGCGAACCAATATTCCGGTTTCCCAGTACCCGCTCGGCACCATTTCCAAATGGAAGTACAGAGAGTCCTTCTGAACCAATTGGAATGTTACCTGCCAGTTCATTCATCTGTTCATACGAAAAATTCTTATTCCCAATATTTTTGTTCATCCAGGAGTTCAGAATTCCCGTTCCGTTGATACAGAGTAAAACGCCTAATCGAATAGCCTCGTTCGAATGATTTACATGGGCAAATGTATTGACTCTGGATTGCGGATCATATTTAACATTACCACTCACACCATAAACGACGCCTGAAGTTCCAGCAGTTGCCGCGATTTCACCTGGGTTCAGGACATTGAGGGAAAGTGCATTGTTAGGCTGGTCGCCGGCTCTGTAAGTCACCGGGATTCCTGCTTTTAACCCCAATTCTGCGGCAACACCCGCTGTAACGTATCCCTGAATACCAAATGTATCTGTAAGTTCAGGAATCACCTCCTTTCTAAACCCATAATAATCAAGCACTAAATCTGACAAGCCATTTTTCCTGAAGTCCCAGAACATCCCCTCGGATAATCCCGAAGCCGTAGTCCTGATCTCACCAGTGAGCAACATGGCAATATAATCGCCCGGAAGCATTATTTTATCAATTTTATCGAATAGCGCGGGCTCATTGTCTTTTACCCATTTTAGTTTCGATGCGGTAAAATTACCAGGTGAGTTCAGCAGTGTACTTAAACAAGCCTCACTTCCAATCTCACTGAATGCCTTGTTTCCTATCTCAGTGGCACGACTGTCGCACCATATAATAGAAGGACGCAGCACATTTTGATGCTTATCTACAACAACGAGTCCATGCATCTGGTAGGAAATTCCAATACTTAGGATATTCTGACCCGATACTTTTGCCAGTGAGCAGGCCTCACGGATAGCAAGTTTAAGGTTCTCCCACCAAAGGCCGGGCTCCTGTTCAGCCCACCCGGACTTGCCGGCAAGGATAGTCATTTCACTTTTAGGATAATATGAAGATCCGGCAATATCACCTGTTTCTCCATTAAGAATTGAAGCCTTAACCGAAGAGCTTCCAACGTCAATACCTAATAAATACATATTAATTTATAATTGAAGATTCATAAAAAATCTGTTCTGTTGTGTCATGGTCATTAAAGTGATTCACGGATTATAAGTTCTGTTGGGACTTGAAAATCGAGCTTAGAATTTGACATTGCAAACCCGGCTGCTTTTTGCCCCATCAATTTAAAATCCGTAGATATTACTGATATGCCTTCAGAAATAAACTTTTTCATCGGAGTGTCGTTATAGGATAAAATCCCAAAATCGTGTCGCAGTCTGAATTTCTTGCTATTTGCCTGTTCAAGTATTGCAGCCAGGTCGATATCCTCGAACACCATATAGATCTTGCCAATTTGAATATCGAGTTCATCAATATTATATATAACACTAAATTTCAATCCATTATCATCACAAAACCGATTTACGTTTTCAACGGATTCGAAAGGATGAAAGGTGTATTCGGGATAAACACAAACCATTTCATTGTATTTTCGAAGCAGGTGCCAGCCGGATTTAAGACATCTGTAAACAGATTCACCAAAATCCTGATAAACCTTTGCCTGTCCGGGTTCAGCATGAATTTGCCAGTCAATAAGAAGTAGTTTATCAGGTTCAATTTCATTCACAATTGCAGGTATATCAGGATGATTGAAGTTCATGATGATATATGAATTGAACTTGCCAATACTGTTCCGTACTATTGATTCGAATAAATCGAAATTATAATGGTGAAAATTTATGTCCACCATTACATTTCTGGGAAGGGATTGTTTGAAAGAGTTGTATAACACCTCTTTATAGGCCTTAAAAGTATCAAGAAAAAGAAAAACGTGTTTTTGGGACCGGGTTACAAAATAACCTTTGTTGGGTATTGCCTCTACGATTCCCCTTCTTTTGAGTTCAGTATAACTTTTAAAGACAGTGTCGCGAGATAATCCGCTTTCTTTCATCAGATCGTTAACAGATGGAAGGGCATCCCCTTCACGAAGCATCTTGTAATTGATAGAACGGAGCAAAGCATCAACGAGCTGTTGTACTTTCGATATTCCAGAGTCAAGGTTAGGTTTAAAACTAAATTTTTTCATGCAAAAACAATCGGTTCATCTGTTCTGATCCGTTCTGCAAACATACTCTTTTATTTATGGTGGTAAGCAATTTTTTTGATGTTATTAAACATGTAAACACTTACATTCTGCCGGTTATTACTAGTCAGGAAATGGGAACCAAACCGGTAAAAATTGATTATCTTTATACATGTCAAACTGATTAATATTAAATGCCATGAAAAATCTGAACCTTTTGAGGCTTTCTGTATTTGCATTTATTTTTATTGGCTTGGGATTACACGCTACCGGGCAGGTAAACCCTGAAAAAAAATCCAGGGCAATTTTCATTACAGGGATTGCCTTTGACAGTAAAACCTTTGAACCTCTGCCCTCCGCAAGTTTTAGAATCAATCAAAAGAAAAATTTTGCCACCAATGAAACAGGTCGTTTCTCCTTTTATGGAATGCCAAATGATACGGTCGTCTTCACCTATTTAGGATATCAGCCAACGACATTGACAGTCCCGGACACCCTAAAGTCGGAGGAATATGTGATGGGGGTTTTTATGACGGAACAGCCTGTACGTCTATCAGAAATAATTATCTTACGCAGAATGGGCCCTTCCTCCATGATTATAAAATCTGTTCAGACTGATCAGCGAACGATGGATATTGCCCAAAACAATGTTGATAAGGCAGCAATGGAAGGGCTAACCAAGGCACCACAGGTCTATGATGCAGAAATGAATACCCGCAAGGAGATCCGGTCCAATCAGATTCGTGCCGAATATAAGGGGATGCTGGTAACACCCGAAAATGCTGTTGGGTTATCTACTCAGACTTACAGGACTTTTAACGTAATATATGGAACCTCAGTCATTTCCTCGGGAAAGGTCTCAAAGGAAATGATATCAAACAATGAAAGCATTTTACTGTTGAAGCATTATGAAGCCTTCCATAGACCTGCCAATGAACCTGAATTAAAACTGGATTCTGCCGGCAAAACTACAAGGTAGCCTGATTTTTACAATAAAACACAATACTTATACTACCGACTAATAAATAATGCTTTAAGTATATGCCATACCATTGCAGGATTTTCTTTTAATCTGCGTGTTGAATACCCAAACCATTTCTTGCCATAAGGAACATAGACACGCATCCGGTGACCTTTCCCTGCAATTGATTTTCTTAGTTTAGGTGTCACACCATACAACATCTGAAACTCATACATATCCTTCGAAATATTCAGATCCTCAAGCATCTCATATGCCTTGTCGATCAGATATTTATCATGTGTTGCTATGCAAGCGTACATCCTGTTTTGGAGCATAAAACGTAAATCTTCGAGATAATGGTCCCTGATTTCCTGATGTCCTTTATAGGCAATTCCAGCATCTTCAATATATATGCCCTTGCAAAGCCTGAAGTTAAGAGGGGCATCCGGATAATTAATGTCAGACAGTCCCCTGATATCATCCAAAGTCCGTCTCATATAAGCCTGAATGGCAATTCCTACCCTGTTAGGGAATTCAACTTTCAGACGTCTGAACAAGTCGATCTCAATTGAAGTACATTGTGAATCTTCCATGTCAATTTTAATGAAGGAATTACATTTGTCGGCTACCTCAACAAGATCATGAATGTTATTATAACATGCCTCCGTATCCAGCAGCAACCCAAACATGGACGGTTTAACCGAAAAATTACCTCCTACTTTTTCACTTGTAAACCGCTGAATCAGATCTATATATTGATCCTTATAAACAGCTGCCTCATCGAGATTTGTGATATATTCTCCGAGTAAATCCACGGTAACCAACAATCCCTGTTGATTCAGTTTGATTGATTCAGCAAGTGCATTCTCAATGTACTGGCCTGAAATATAACGTTTTGAAAATACCCAAATGAGTTTTTCAGGGAAATAAGGAAGTGCTTTAGCAATTAATTGGTTTATCATCTTTTCAAGGGATTAGCATGATATTTTTACTCTGAAAGTTGGTGTAAAAGTAAAATACACAATCCGGCAGATCTATGACGTTTATCAATTCGCAGCAGCAATTTATTTAATCTAAAAGATGAAATTTTAGTGTATAAACAAAAAATGGTCAGTTAGTTTTCTGCTTCGACTTTTCAATTATATTTGTAACTCAAAATTTTTAAGGAGAATAAAACATAAATACCTTTTATGAAGAACTCGACAATTGTTAATATCGTTTTGGCACTTGCAGTAGCAGGTCTTTACATCATTCATTTCAGCGGTGGTAACAAGGACACATCAACTCAGCCCAGTAAGGCTAAAGGGCCAAATAATCCATTATCTATAGCCTATGTAAAAATGGATTCAATGTTGTATACCTATGAACTGGCAAAGAAACTTAATACAGAATTTGCTGAGAAAAAAGAGAATTTCAGAAAAGAATACACAGATAAAAGGATAAAATTCGAGCGTGATGCAGCTGCATTTCAGGAAAAAGTACAACGTGGCGGATTTTTAACCGAGGAGCGTGCAAAACAAGAGCAGGAAAGACTTGTAGGTGTCCAGCAGGAGATTCAGAAGCTAGATTATGATCTTACTCAGAAACTTAATGAAATGCAGGGCCAGATCAGCCAACAGATTCTAGATAGTATCTCTTCCTATTTGAAAAGTTATAATGAGGTCAAAAAATACGATATCATTCTCAATAGCTCAAGTATGCTTGAGGGTTCTGCTCAATACAACATAACCAAAGAGGTTACACAGGGCCTCAACGAACGGTACAGGAATTTAAGTAAATAGCATTGCATTCTTGCCGGATGATTTATTGGCTGATCCTATGGGTTAATAATTCCATTAGCCATAAACTCTTCTGTGATGGATATTTTTAAAAGATATATTGACCAGCAGAAGGATCAGTTTGCTCATTTATTGGACCAACCTGCCAAAGATGCCACTCTTTTCGTAGTAATTCCTTGTTTTAATGAGCCTGATATCCTCACAACCCTCAATTCCCTTGCAGAATGCTTCCCTCCCAAGAGGACTGTGTCTGTTCTCATCGTAGTTAATGATAGCGAGACCTCTGTGGTTGAGGCAGTAATCCAAAATAAAAATACCCTTGACAGTATTGAAAACTGGCAACTGGAAAATCCGGGCATATTTTTAAATATCAATAGGATTTATGCCGGATCACTACCCAAGAAATGGGCAGGAGTGGGATGGGCACGTAAAATTGGTATGGATGAAGTCATCCGACAAATAACAAACAGTGGTTTGACAGAGGCAATCATCGTATCTCTTGATGCCGACAGCAGGGTATCCCGGAATTATCTTCAAAACATCGGGGAAGCATTTGACAAAAATCCGGGATTCAATTTCTTTACAATAAACTTTGAACATCCCATTGAAATTCAAGAGTTAAATAGTAGAGAACGTGAGGGTATTATCCGTTATGAACTTCACATGCGTTTCTATCGAAATGCAATGAGTTGGTGTGGCTATCCACATGCCATTCATACAGTTGGATCAAGTTTTGCACTCAAAGCCTCTTCGTATGTCAAACAAGGTGGGATGAACCGTCGTCAGGCAGGAGAAGATTTCTATTTTTTACATAAGCTTGTTTTGCTTGGAAGGTACGGGAACATCACCAATGGAACTGTTTTTCCGGCATCACGGATGTCTGACCGCGTTCCTTTTGGAACCGGAGCTGCAATGAAAAAATGGATTGAAGGGAATGATGAATTGTACACAACCTACTCATTGGTAGCATTTGACAATCTGAGGCAACTTTTTCTAAATATTTGCAGCTTATGGGATATGAATGAGGTTGAGCTAGCCAATTTTTTCGATTCACTTGATCCTTTACTGGCAGAATTCTGCAATAAATCAGGCACTTTTAATCAACTTGCCGAATTAAAGAAAAATTGTTCCGGGACCAACATCTATCAACAAAGAACCTTCCATTTATTAAACGCATTCTGGATTCTGAAGTACCTGAATTTTGCCCATGAATCATCTCTGCCGCGTCAGGACCTGCAAATGGAGTCTATTCGGCTTTTACATAATCTGGGAATTCCTGTTCCTACAGATATTTCACTTGAAACTCTCCTTTCAATTTACCGAAAACTCGATGTAAATGCAGTTGTGAATTATTAGGTTGTTATATTTGCGGAATATTTTAAAATATGAACTTGGATCAAAGTGGTACATACTTATTTGGTAAGGTTATACGGGATAACCGTGAATTTCTGATACCATTCCTTTTGTTTGCCTTCCTTTTCTTAATCTTGCTGGGAGTTACCGGAAATTCGGAGCTTTTTTTATCAGTCAACAGACATAACTCTGATTTTGGAGATTTTCTTTTCTATTATTGGACAAATTTAGGAGACGGTATTATAGCCGCTATACTAATCGTGGCCTTGCTTTGGATTTCTTTTCGCGATGCACTTACCTTCTTAATTATTACATTATTAATTACTGTCATAGTCAATATATTAAAGGATCATATATTCCCTGAGATGAACCGGCCGGTTGCTTATTTTGGCACTTCACAGATCTTGCATCTTGTACAGGGATATACACCTCCCATACTTAGTACTTTTCCTTCAGGACACACTGCAACAGCCTTTAGTGCTGGCCTTTACATATGTTTTTTCTCAAAAAACAGGGTTCTGAAATTTATGCTTTTTGTAGCTGCTTTTCTTGTCGGCTATTCCAGAATGTATCTTTCTGCTCACTTCCCCGCAGATGTGGTGGCGGGAGCATCACTGGGTGTCTTAACAACTCTGATCTGTTTTTTCGCATTCAGGAAGATAGGAAGCTCATGGATGGATAAAAAAATTGAATATATTCCTAAGTTCTTTATCAGAAAAAAATCTTTATGATAAAAAATATCACTATTGAAAACCGGATCAGGATATTGATTGCACTGGCTGGCATACTCTTATTTATACCCTTTAATGGATTAGTCCATTTGTTCGATTGGGATGAGATCAATTTTGCAGAATCGGCCCGTGAAATGATTGTCACAGGAAATTACAGTACTGTAGGTATCAATTTTATTCCCTTTTGGGAGAAACCTCCTTTGTTTATCTGGATGCAAGTACTCAGTATGAATGTTTTTGGGATTAATGAATTTGCAGCAAGGTTTCCAAACGCAATCTGCGGAATACTCACTCTTCTGGTCCTTTTTGAAATCGGCAATAGTCTGAAAAATTATAAGTTCGGTTTAATCTGGGCAATATCCTATGGTTCAGCAATCTTGCCATTTTTATATTTCAAATCCGGCATCATAGATCCCTGGTTTAATCTCTTTATTTTCACTGCATTATTTTTTGCCTTCAAATATTTCAGACAACGGGAATCAGGGCTGAATGGATTTCGTAATGTTATTCCTTCTGCAGGTATATTAGGTCTCGCAGTTCTAACAAAAGGACCGGTTGCAATACTTCTCTTCGGAACTACGTTGCTGCTTTACCTGCTTTTTGAGCGAAAATTTAAGCTTATCAGATGGTCTGACACACTGATCTTTGCTATTGTTCTAATCCTCTCAGGAGGTGCCTATCACATATACCAGCTGCTGACTGGAAATTCTCAGCTTGTATACGATTTCTTTAAATATCAGGTGAGACTCATGAAAACTGAAGATGCCGGACACGGAGGCAGCATCATTTACCATCCGCTTGTCTTATTCCTTGGAGTGTTTCCAGCCTCAATTTTTGCATTACGGGTTTTCTTCAAAAAGGAAAACACGAATAATGACTTCAGGAAATTGATGATTATTTTGTTTTTAGTAGTCCTCGTAATCTTTTCACTTGTACAGACTAAGATTGTCCATTACAGTTCGTTATGTTACTTCCCACTAAGTTACCTTGCTGCTGTTTCTCTCTATGAGATCTGCTTTAATAGCGTAAAACTATCCAAATTGACTAAGATATTGCTTTTGATTGTCGGATTCGTTTATGCATTGATCCCGGGGGCTTTGCAACTTATAGCAACCACTTTGTCGCCTGAGTTTCTAAAAACATTTATAAAAGACGATTTTGCAATTGCATGTATTGACCACTCTGTTGTCTGGGGAGGATATGAGTTTTTGATTGGAATACTTTTAGGAATTATTCTCTTAGTATCGGTAATTTATTGGCATGGAACCAAACAGATCACCTCGATACTCGTGAGTACAGTCTTATATTTGTTCCTGCTGATGGTTCTCATCGTTCCTAAAATTGAAAAATATTCTCAGGGGCCTGCAATTGCATTTATATCTCAGTTTAAAGATAAACCCGTTTGGGTTTCAACTTTAGGATATTACAGTTACGCACCTTACTTTTACTCCGCTAAAATGCAGCGGGCTTGCACCGAATGTAACGAAGAGGAGTTTTTATTGAAAGGTCCTGTAAACAAGGAAGTGTATTTTGTGACTAAAGTAACGGCTTTTCAATCTGTTATTGATAAATATCCACAATTGGACATCGTTGAAAAACGAGGAGGATTTGTTTTGTTAAAAAGAAACGATAAAAAATAATTAATGATACTTAATAAGACAGTTGCCGTTGTAATGCCGGCATATAATGCAGCGGAAACGCTTGAAATGACACTTAATGAAGTGCCTCGGGACATTGTTGATTATGTTATTCTTGTTGATGATAACAGTAAGGATGATACGTCGGCAGTAGCTTCGCAGCTAAATATCCAGTATATAATCAGGCATGATAAGAATAAGGGATATGGTGGAAATCAAAAGACCTGTTACAACAAGGCACTTGAGATTAATGCCGATATAGTTGTCATGTTACACCCTGATTATCAATACACTCCAAAGCTTATTCATTCCATGTGCTATCTGATTGCAAATGGTGTTTACCCGGTAGTTTTCGGAAGCCGGATCCTGGGTGTTGGTGCACTTAAAGGCGGAATGCCTTTATATAAATATATTGCCAACAGGTTTCTCACGTTGTTTCAGAATATTATTATTGGGCAGAAATTATCGGAATATCACACGGGTTACAGAGCCTTTAGTACGGATGTACTCCGTAAAATAAGCTATAACAGTAATTCGGATGATTTTATCTTTGACAACGAGTTTATCGCTCAGATTTTCTGGGCCGGGTTTGAAATAGCAGAGATCACTTGTCCAACAAAATATTTTGAAGAAGCCTCCTCGATTAGCTTTACGAGAAGTGTTAAATATGGTCTTGGAGTTCTCATGGTTTCGCTACGATACCGGTTACACAAATGGGGAATACTCAAATATAACCTTTTGAAGGGATAGTTCTTTGGCTATTGCAAAGTTATACTACTAATATCCAAATCTTTAACATTTAAAGACCCTCAAGGTTTTAAGTCCTGGCGCGACTTTAAGTTGCACTCGGATTGAAAAAACCTTGAGGGTCAGCATTATTACGGGTATATACTGTTTTATTCGATAGTGATCATCACCATATTCTTCGGAATCTTGTCACCAACGGCAATATTGACACTTTTTATAACTCCGTCAAACGGCATTTCAATTTTTGTGTACATCTTCATTGCATCGAGGGTCAGTAATACTTCGCCTGCCTTCAATTTTTGACCCGGTTTTACATAGACATCGATAATTGATCCCGGAATTATTGATCGGATCTCCTTAGGATCAGTCTGTATCCATTTCTTTCGTCTGTCGTACTTAGTTGTTGTCAATGTTAGATATTTGGCACTGTTAACAACAAAAACCTGGTATTTTGAACTGTTATCTTCCATACTGTTTACTGGTTTATTATTCGGATCAGAAAGGTGGAATACCGTGTTTTTTTGAAGGACGCTGATCGACTTTACTTCCCGAAACTTCGAGTGAATGAATAAGTCTGGCCCGTGTTTCCGAAGGTTCAATCACTTCGTCGATATAACCTCTGGAAGCAGCAACAAATGGGTTTGCAAACTTCTCTTTATACTCCTGTATTTTCTGTTTTCGCATTTCAGCAGGAAATTCTGCCTCATCGATTTCCTTTTTAAACACGATATTAGCAGCTCCTTCCGGACCCATAACGGCAATTTCTGCAGTTGGCCAGGCGAATACAAAGTCGGCACCAAGGTGTCTGGAATTCATGGCAATATAACCACCTCCATAAGCCTTGCGAATAATTACTGTTACTTTTGGAACCGTTGCCTCACTATATGCATACAACAGTTTAGCGCCGTGTCTGATAACTCCTGCATGTTCCTGGTCGACACCAGGTAAATAACCAGGCATATCTTCGAGCGTTACAATTGGAATATTAAAAGCGTTGCAGTAACGGATAAAGCGGGCTGCCTTATCGGAACTGTCGCAATCGAGTACGCCGGCCAGGTACATTGGCTGATTTGCAACAAACCCTATTGTATTACCCTGAATACGACCGAAACCTATTACAATATTTTTAGCAAAATATTCCATGATTTCAAAGAAATCAGAGCCATCAGTTACGGCTTTAATGATATCCCGAATATCATAAGGATTATGCGGATCTACAGGAACTATCTCTTCGATACTTTTCTTAATCTTAGGTTCCTGTGTTGGGAATTTCAGAGCCTTTTGAGCATTATTCCAGGGGATAAACGTAATCAGTTTCTTGATCTGTTCGAAACATTCATCTTCGCTTTTTGCAAAGAAATGGGCATTACCGGTTATTTCGCTGTGAACCATTGCACCGCCAAGCTCCTCCATTGAGATCTCTTCGCCAAGTACACTTTTAATCACGCTTGGTCCGGTAATAAACATTTTTGAAATATTCTCTACAACAAATACGAAGTCGGTCAGTGCTGGTGAATATACTGCACCACCTGCACAAGGACCGAGAATAACCGAGATTTGAGGTATTACACCTGATGCGATTGTGTTGCGGTAAAAAATCTCCCCATAACCAGCCAGAGAGTTAACACCTTCCTGGATACGTGCACCACCCGAATCGTTAATTCCAATCAATGGGACACGCATTTTTAAGGCATGATCCATTATTTTTGTGATCTTTCTGGCATGCATAAGTCCAAGTGATCCGCCGGCGACAGTGAAGTCCTGTGCATAAATAGCAACCGGCTGATTATACATGGTACCTGTTCCGATAATGACACCATCACCATGTAAAACCTTTTTCTCCATGTCGAAATCCCGACCGGTGTGTTCAACAAAAAGATCATACTCGTGAAATGAGTTCTCGTCAAGAATGGCTTTGATTCTTTCACGGGCAGTTTTCTTGCCCATCGCCACCTGCTTCTCAATGGCTTTTTCGCCACCTCCCTGTTGTGCCTCCTTTTTTCTTTTGCGGAGGTCAAGGATGTTTCTCTTAAATGACATAAGTACGTTTTAAATTACTAATTGATCGATTGTTATCAAAAACAAACTATTTTTTTGGGTAAAAAACCCGGGGACAAAAGTACAATAATTTATCCTCTGAAGGTCTATATTTAACAATTAAACTTCACTAATAGTTTCAAAATCAAAGAATAGACTATATTGGTGAAATGTTCTGCTTATTTTGAGGCCCACCGATAAAGCCCAATTGCTATAACTGAATAGATCATATTTGGAAGCCATACAGCAAGTAAAGCGTTAAAACCAACTTTAACGGCAAAGATTGTTGAAACCTGCATAAACATGATGTATGAGAAGCTTAGCAATAAGCCAAGACCAAGGTGTATTCCGAGTCCGCCTCTCATACGCCTTGAAGCCAGTGAGACACCAATTACAGAAAGAATAAATGTACTGACAGGTCCGGCAGTACGTTTGTAACTTTCCTGTTCATACCTGGCCACATTATCAACCCCTCTCAATTTCAGATCTTTAATATAGGCATTAATCTGCCAGTAATCCATTGTCTCCTCCTTTGCATTTTGCTGGCCAAAATCAGCTGGCACCATTCGTAACGTAGTATCGATTGCTGCGCCTGTCTTTATAATCTCCTGCGGGCCACGCATATCTCTTATATAATAATTCTGGATCACCCATTTTTTCTTATCCCGATCCCATTTGATACTCTCAGCCATCAATTTGGAGATCAATCTTTTTCCATCAAATTTCTCGATAGAAAACCGGTATCCAACATCGAATTTATTGTTATAGCTCTGTAAATAAACATACATTCCCGGTTCAAGCTGACGGTGAATATTTTTGTCGACATTTACAAACTCACTGTTTATATATGTATTTCTGAAGTTTACCCGGGCATCGGTTGCAGAAGGGATTACAAAATTACCCAATGCCCATGACATGATAGCAATCACTCCTGAAGCGATCATATAGGGCCGCATCAGACGTTTGTAGGATACTCCACTGGCAAGAATTGCAATTATCTCTGAGTTATAGGCCATCTTGCTTGTGAAGAAGATGACCGCAATAAATGTAAACAGAGCGCTGAAGAGGTTCGCGTAATAGGGGATAAAATTCAGGTAATAATCGAGGATAATCGCCTTTATGGGTGCATTTTTAGTGATAAAATCATCGATATTCTCTGACACGTCAAAGATCATTGAAATACTAATGATCAAAGCAATTGCCAGGAAGAAAGTTCCCAGGTATTTTTTAATAATGTACAGGTCGATTCTTTTAATATATCTCGTGACCATTTGTGTTCATTTTTTAAAATGATTATGCTTTTATCTTTATAATCGTTGACCTAATTGTTTCACCATCTGTTCTTTCCAGGGTTTAAATGAACCGTTTAGAATTTGCTGCCTGGCCTCCTGTACCAACCAAAGGTAAAACGCCAGATTATGAATACTTCCAATCTGTGCGCCAAGCATTTCTTTTGCATTAAAAAGATGACGCAGATAGGCTTTGGTATATTGGCTGTCCACGAAAGATGTTCCATCCGGATCGATGGGAGAAAAGTCGTCTCTCCATTTATTATTTTTTATATTAATGATCCCCTTTCGGGTAAAAAGCATACCGTTACGTCCATTTCGTGTGGGCATTACGCAATCGAACATATCAATACCCCTGTCGATAGCCTCCAGGATATTTACCGGAGTACCCACACCCATGAGGTAACGAGGCTTGTTCTCAGGAAGTATTTCATTGACAATTTCAATCATTTGATACATATCTTCCTCTTTCTCACCTACGGACAGTCCGCCGATTGCATATCCATCGCAGTCGAACGATGCCACATGTCTTGCTGCCATCTGGCGCAGATCCGGATAGATACAGCCTTGGACTATCGGAAACAATGACTGGGAAAATCCATACTTCGGTTCGGTCTGGTCAAATCTGTTTACACATCTTTCCAGCCACCGTTGTGTAAGCTCGAGTGATTTTCTGGCATACTCATAATCAGCGTCTCCGGGTGTGCATTCATCGAAGGCCATAATGATGTCTGCACCAATAGAACGCTGAATATCAATAACATTCTCAGGAGTAAACAAATGTCGCGAGCCATCGATATGTGATTGAAACTTTGCACCTTCCTCAGTGATTTTCCGGATATCACCGAGTGAGAAAACCTGAAATCCACCACTATCAGTCAATATTGGCTTATCCCAACCATTAAATTTGTGAAGTCCTCCGGCTTTTTCGATAATATCGATTCCGGGCCGAAGATAAAGGTGATATGTGTTTCCTAGAATTATCTGTGCACCAATATCCTCTTTAAGATCTTTAAAATGGACACCCTTTACAGATCCAATTGTACCTACCGGCATAAATATTGGCGTATCTATCTGACCATGTGCTGTTTCTATTTCCCCCGCCCGAGCTTTTGAAAGCGGAGCTGTGCCTTGAAGTTCAAATTTCATATTCAAAATTTCGCACCGCAAAGATAGTCATTAAAGAAGAATATAAGGAAAAGTGAAAAAAATGTAAAAAAAGATGATTGTTAGGCGCCCAATTTGTAATTTTGGCCCGATTTGTTGACTCTTAATTATGATTGAAATTGTTGGTTTTACATTTGGAATTGTAGAGATTTTGCTCCTTGCCGGGTTCATCCTGGCTTTTTTTGTTCAGTTGTTTTACCAGCTTCTGATGTCAATATTTACGTTAAGGGGTAAACGAAGGATAAAACCATCTGTATTGCCTTCGATATCTGTCATTGTCCCATCGCGTAATTATGAAGAAAATTTACGGGAACTGATACCCTCGCTCTTGGAACAGGATTATCCTGATTTCGAGGTAGTTGTTGTTGATGATTGTTCCTCTGACGGTACTGAGTGGTATCTTGCAGGACTTAAACTGGAATCCGACAAACTAAAGACAAGCCGTATTATCCAGGAAACTGATTTCCCGAATGCACTTGTTATAACAATAGGCGTAAGGGCTGCAACAAAGGAGTGGCTGATATTTCTCAACCCGTTATGCCGGGTAAGTGGCAAAAACTGGCTTAGTTCAGTTGCGACAGGGATGCACCCTGAAGCGGAGACACTATTTGGATTTGTAAAATATTCTAATTCTGAAGGATCCATGCAAAAACTCTTCAGATACGAAAACTTTAACTCATTTGTTCTTTACGGAGCAGCGCGTTACCTGGGATTACCTATGCCTGTTAACGAAGTGAATATTGCCTATAAGCGTGAACAGTTTCTGAATCTTAAAGGATTTGCAGCAGTCCTTGATTCCAGATTCAGTGAAAATGAATTATATATCAACAAACTGGCCACCAGAAAAAACTCGTCTTTTCTTTTTGACCGTTCCTCCTCTGTAACCTACTATGGTGATACTGACTGGCATGATGGAATGATTTATAAAAAGAAGCAGATATTATTAAGGAAGAAGTTTACATTCAGCCAAAAGCTGTTTCTGTCAGTTAACGGCTTGAGCAGAATTATTTTTGATGCCATGATGGTTGCCCTACTGATCATTTCACCGTGGAGGTTTTGGGTTGCCGGGGTGTGGTTATTTAAGATGATTAACGAACTTATCTGGGGCATTGTCGCGATGAACCGTATTGGAGAAAAGAACCTTTTTCCAGGATTATTGATATTAAGGTCCACTTTACCTTTTGTCAATGGATTTATCTCATTCAAGCAAATTTTCAGACGCCGGAAACGCAAATGGAAATGATCAATAATTGCTTTGGATCATGATAAAAATCCAAACATACTTTCCTGGTTTAACTCCTGAGCAAATTTTCCGTTTTGGCAAGATGGATCAGCTCTACCGTGAATGGAATGAAAAAATCAATGTTATCTCAAGAAAAGACATTGATTTTCTTTTTGAAAAGCATATTCTCCATTCTCTTGCGATTGCTAAAATCATAACTTTCAGGCCTGGCTCGCAAATCCTCGATATTGGAACAGGCGGAGGATTTCCCGGGATCCCGCTAGCCATTTTATTTCCGGATTGTCATTTTACGCTGATCGATTCAATAGGGAAAAAGATAAAAGTTGTTCAGGCAGTGGTTGATGAACTGAGTCTTAAAAATGTAACGGCAATACATACCAGGGTTCAGGAATTAAAGACTGAATTTGATTTTGTAGTCTCAAGGGCAGTGACTGCCTTTCCGGAGTTTGTTGGTTTGGTTCGGAAAAATATATCAAAACAGCAGAAAAATGCGCTTCCAAATGGAATAATTTATCTGAAAGGTGGTGATTTTCAAGAAGAAATAAGTAAATTCAGGAATCTTGCCGAGGTAACTGAGATCTCCGGAATTTTTCCTGAACCTTTTTTTGAGACCAAAAAAGTAATCTATTTGCCTGTTCCCAGGTAAACCACGAAATAAATTTAATCTAAATTACTTTTTACTTTGTCATCAACGAAAAAAGACTTATTTTTGCACTCCAAATTAGAAAAGAAATAGTTAAAATTAATAAAATATTTTTTCCGAGATGAAAAGAACATTTCAACCATCGAATAGAAAGAGGAGAAACAAGCACGGTTTCCGTGAAAGAATGTCTACTGCCAACGGACGGAAGGTTTTAAAAGCCCGTCGTGCCAAAGGACGCAAAAAACTTAGTGTCTCAGACGAACCCCGGCATAAGAGATAAGTTTGTAGTTCGTTAAAATCTCGTAAAATGTGCTGTATAGACGTCAAGTCACGTCTCTACAGCACATTTTGTGTTTATTGGAATATTCTGATTAATTTTGTTCCCCGTAGTAAAACTTTTGAACCATATCTTATGCGGCTTAAAGAATTTCTCTTACACAAGACCTTCCTCAAAAATCTGGGGATTGCTGTATTAATAACGGTTGTCCTGATCTGGTTCACACTTTTTATGCTCTCCGTTTATACAAATAAAGGGGAAAACATTCCTACTCCAAGTCTTAAAGGACTAACATTAAAACAAGTAGAAACGCTTACAAATGACCATAACTTTCGATTTGTTGTTGAAGATTCTGTCTATCGCAAGAATTTCGTTCCCGGGACAGTTGTATTCCAGAATCCATCTGCCGGTCACAGGATAAAACCAAACAGAATAATATATATCACTGTAGCCTCCATTAAACCGGAGGAGGTCGAGGTACCAAAGCTTACGGATGTGTCTGTCCGGCAGGCCTGTGAACTCCTGGAGTCAAAGGGCTTTGCTGTTGGAAACATTATGGTCAGGCCCTCAGAGTTTGATGATCTGGTACTGGAGCAAAGGCACGATGGACAAACACTTGTGCCTGGGTCACGTCTGGGAAACGGGTCAACTATTGACCTTGTAGTGGGAAAAAAGTTTATTGGTGAAGCAACTATAATCCCAGACCTTAGATCGATGACACTGCCTGTGGCTGTGAATGTATTAAAAAGCAGGTCATTAACAGCCGGATCAATAATTTATGATTCTTCAATCAGGAATCTCGCCGATTCGCTCAGTGCCGTTGTGTGGAAACAGCTGCCACTTAATGATTCATTAAGCCGTGTGATGCCTGGATTGTCGGTTGACTTATGGCTAAGAAGTGCATCACTATCCGACGATTCATCCATAAACAAATCAACTACAGGCAATTAATGAGTCTCTATTCAAATGATGACGACCCCGATGATCTACCCGATGATTCAGGGGAAGAGATCCAGCAGTTTGAACACTACCGATTTGTGGCTGACCCTGGTCAGGGCTTATTAAGAATCGATAAGTTCCTTGTCAACCGAATGGAAGGAACATCGAGGAACCGGATTCAGGCTGCTGCTGAAGGTGGGAGCATTTTCGTTAACGGAGTTGCTGTAAAATCAAATTACCGTGTCAAACCGGGCGAAGAAGTAACCATAATGCTCGATTACCCTCGACGGGAACTGACAATCATACCGGAAGATATCCCCTTAAACGTTGTTTATGAGGATAATGAATTAATGGTTATAAATAAACCAGCGGGCCTGGTTGTTCACCCTGGTCATGGAAATTATAGCGGAACTCTTGTAAATGGTCTCGTATTCAAATATCAGGACCTGGAACTTTATGGAGGGAATGATCCAAGACCGGGGCTAGTTCATCGCATTGATAAAAACACCTCAGGGTTACTCGTCGTAGCCAAAACGGAACTGGCTAAAATCAGCCTGGCACTCCAATTTTTCAATAAGACGACAAAACGAAAATATGTAGCGTTAGTATGGGGAAACCTTGCTTCCGACGAGGGAACCATTGAAGGTAATATTGGTAGAAGTCCGAAAAACCGTCAGGTATTTACTGTATTTCCTGACGGGGAATACGGAAAACCTGCTGTTACTCACTATCGGGTTCTCGAGCGTTTGGGATATGTCAATCTGGTTGAATGCGTTCTTGAGACCGGGCGAACTCACCAGATCAGAGTTCACATGAAACACATCGGTCATCCGTTGTTTAACGATGATGTTTATGGAGGAGACCAGATTCTCAAGGGTACGACATTTACGAAATATAAACAATTTGTCGAAAACTGTTTCGCCCTAATTCCGGGACAGGCGCTGCATGCGAAAATCCTTGGATTTGTGCATCCTGTGACAAGACAGGAGATGATTTTTGATTCGAATCTCCCGGAGAATCTGGAAAAACTTGTCGACAAATGGCGTAATTATATATCTAACAGAGATTTGGAATAAATTATACAAGATATGAATAAGAAAAATATTGCAGTTGTTGCCGGTGGTGACTCCTCAGAATATGTTATATCTGTAAGGAGTGGCGCCAATGTTTTGAAAGCGATTGACAGGGAACTTTTCGAACCCTGGCTAATAAGAATCAAAGGAGACGAATGGATGGTTCTCGATAATGAAGAAAATAAAATTGCCGAAATAGACAAATCCGAATTCTCTTTTAACCTTGATAACAAGACATATAAATTTGATTACGCATATATTATAATTCACGGCACCCCGGGGGAGGACGGGATTTTACAAGGATACCTCGAAATGCTGAAAATACCATACTCCTCGTGCGGTGTTCAATCCTCTGCTCTTACTTTTAATAAATTCTTTTGTAACAATTACCTAAGAAGCTTTGGAGTACCAATGGCTAATTCGGTAAGACTCGTTGCCGGTGAAAAATACAGTGCGGCTCAAATTATTCAATCACTTGGACTCCCTTTATTTGTTAAACCCAGTGCAGGCGGCTCAAGTTTTGGAGTTACAAAAGTGAAAAAGGCGGAAGATCTTGTTGAAGCTGTGAATAAAGCTCTCGATGAAAGTCCGGAGGCTATTATTGAACAATTTATCGATGGATCGGAGTTTACTTGTGGTGTTGTCAGAATTGGAGAGCGCAAGATTGTGTTTCCAGTCACTGAGGTAATTCCTAAGAATGAATTTTTCGATTATGATGCCAAGTATGTACCGGGTATGGCTGATGAGATTACTCCTGCCAGGATTTCAGAAGAACTTACTTTCGATATTCAAAAAAGATCTTCTGAAATTTATGACTTGTGTAATTGCAAGGGAATCGTTCGGATTGATTATATCCTTAAGGATGAAGTTTTTTACTTTTTGGAAGTAAACACAGTTCCTGGTATGACAGAGACAAGTTTTATCCCACAACAAATAAAGGCATTAGGCATGGATCTGACCGGGTTACTGACAGAAATTATACTGGAAGGTCTGGCATGATAAGCAGTTAAAATATTCACTTTTTGTCGATATCTGTGTTAAGATCTTGTTCATAACTCCTGTAACAGCTGAATCGGGAATGGATACAATCCTGCGCCTTGTGGTATTAAAATCCTGTACTCCGTACTATTTTTGAAAGGATAAAGTGTATTTTCCCATTGTGAAAATATCGGAATAACACATTGGTAATTTTCAACCTACTGTATTTATTATCAATTAATTATTAGATATAATTAATTGTTTTTTTGCTTTAACTCTTATTTCATGCCTGCTGAAACAAATAATTTTCGTAACCGGCCAAAGCCTAAAATGACTGTTGACCAGTTAAATGCCCAGTATGGGAAAATTCCACCTCAGGCACCCGAAGTAGAAGAGGCTGTACTAGGTGCATTAATGCTCGAACGGGATGCTTTTACGGGAGTTGCAGCTATATTAAAGACCGAAAGCTTTTACAAAGAGGAACATCAGAAAATCTATAATGTTATTCAACACCTGGTTGCCAATGAGAAACCGGTTGATCTTTTGATGGTAACCCATGAATTAAAAAACAGACAGGAACTGGATGAAGTAGGTGGCCCGGTTTATATCACTCAGTTAACCAGCAGGGTAGCTTCGGCTGCACATATCGAGTTTCATGCCCGGATCATCGCTCAAAAATACATCCAGCGCGAACTGATCCGAATATCCTCAGAGATTCAGGTTAAATCGTTCGATGATTCTATGGAACTTGACGATCTGATTGATTACGCGGAATCGTCACTATTCAAAGTTACTGAAGGAAATATATCCAAGGAATCTCAACCGATCAAGCCACTGCTTCGTGAGGCAATAGAAAGGATTGAGGAAAACGCGAAGAAACCTGATGGACTTTCAGGAATAGCGTCAGGATTTTCGAAGCTTGACAAAATCACTTCCGGATGGCAAAACACTGACTTAATGATTGTTGCTGCACGACCTGCGATGGGAAAAACAGCCTTTGTACTCTCTATGGCTCGTAATATGGCCGTGTTGAAACAGGTTCCTGTGGCTGTCTTTTCATTAGAGATGTCATCCATGCAGCTGGTTCTAAGGCTTATCGCCGCAGAAACTGAACTGGGATCCGAAAAAATCAAAAGCGGTAAGCTTGAAGACTGGGAGTGGGAATTGTTTAACCGCCGAATCAAAAATCTGGAGAATGCTCCTATTTTTATAGACGATACACCTGCATTATCAATTTTTGAATTCCGTGCCAAGTGCCGCAGATTGAAGATGCAGCACGACATAGGGATCGTTATTGTCGACTATTTACAACTTATGACTGCCGGGACAGAAGGGAAAGGAAACCGTGAACAGGAGGTAAGCACGATATCCAGAAACCTGAAAGCAATAGCAAAAGAGGTAAATGTGCCGATTATCGCCCTTTCGCAGTTAAATCGTTCTGTGGAATCACGTGACGGAAAGCGGCCTCAGCTTTCGGACTTGCGTGAATCGGGGGCAATTGAGCAGGATGCTGATATGGTAATGTTCATTCACCGTCCTGAATATTATGGAATTACCCAGGATACAGATGGAAACTCGCTGCTTGGAATTGCTGAGATCATTATAGCCAAGCACAGAAACGGATCAGTTGGAGAAGTTCAGCTTGCCTTTAAGGCTTCACTCGCGAAGTTTAGTAATCTGGAGGAGATCTCGATGGGAACGATGCCTGATGATCTGGGTGAAGGGAAAAAGGAATCGATCTATCGTTCCAAGATGAACTACGAATCGTCAGGAACCGGTATCGCAGGAATCCCATCTTCAGGATTTGGGCGGCCTGGTGATCAATTAATAGAGGGGGCGCCTTTCTGATCTTTTGAAGGCAGACAATTTCCCGGATGTGGCTGGTATTGGATTTTATTCCTTAAAATACACCCGTTTAACACGTTGACCAATTGAAGTAAGGATTTCATAAGGAATTGTTTCCAGTGCTGATGCGATTTCAAAGACAGGAAGATTTTCTCCAAAGATTATGGCACGGTCACCTTCCCGGGCATTCACCCCTGTAATGTCCACCATGCACATATCCATGCAGATAGTGCCGATGAACGGCACCTTCACTCCGGAAATTAAAACACTCCCAACACCATTGCCTAGTCTTCGGTTCAGGCCATCGGCATATCCGATTGGCAATACAGCTATTGTAATTGGACTCTTGGCCTCACCCTCACGTCCATAGCCTATGGTCTCGCCTCTTTCAACGTTCCTGATTTGTGAAATAGTAGTCTTCAAAGTGGCTACATTATGTAATTCGTCACGAACGCTAGCACTTGCACCATAAAGACCGATTCCCAAACGAACCATTTCCATTTCCATCTCCGGAAAACGTTCAATCCCTGAAGAATTTAGGATGTGTCTAAGAATTTTATAATCAAATAATTCTGTCACAATTTGGCAATATTCCATAAAAAGACGAAACTGACTCTGCGTAAATAAATCATTATCAGAATCATCACTGGCAGCAAGATGCGAAAAGACTGATCGGATGTACATTGTTTCACGTTTCCCTATAAATTCTGCAACCTGCTTCAACTCTCCAGGCTTATCAAATCCAAGACGTTTCATTCCGGTATCCACCTTGATATGAACAGGGAAATTATTCACCGCATTGCGTTTGAGAGCCTCATCAAATTGTTCAAGTAATTCGAAACGGTAAATATTTGGCTCAAGGCGGTTTTCGATCATTGCCTCAAAACTGTGATTTTCGGGATTCATCACTACTATTGGAACTTCAATTCCATTATTACGGAGCTCAATTCCCTCATCGGCAATAGCTACAGCCAGATAATCTATTTTCTGATATTGCAGCACCTTTGCTATTTCAACCGATCCTGTACCATATGAGAATGCCTTAACCATCGCCATAATCTTGGTTCCAGGACTCAGCTTTTTTCGGTAATAGTTTAGATTATAGACAATTGCATCCAGGTCGATTTCCATTACAGTCTGATGTGCCTTCTGCTGCAGCAAGTCTGAGATCCGATCAAAACGAAATTGCCGTGCTCCTTTCAGGAGAATCACTTCATTATCAAAATTATTTTCTTTAAAATGAAGTAAAAATTCATCCGACGAAGAGTAGAAATGCTTATCCCTAACAACAAATTTTGTTTCAAAACGGGATATCTCCTGCCCTATACCTATTACCCGGCCAACCTGATGCATCGAAATATAATCAGCAATCTCATTATAAAGTAATTCAGGATCTTCGCCGGATTGCAGAATATCTGAAATAATTATTGTTGATCTTTTTTTACGGGTATCTGATTGCTGACTCATAAAGTCAAGAGCATTAACGAGTGAAGCAGTATCAGAATTATAGGTGTCGTTGATTAATATGCACCCATTGATACCCTTTTTCAGCTCCAGACGCATCGCTACCTGACTTATTTTCAGAAACTTATTAGTCTGAATAGTTGTAAAAAACTCAGTGGCAAGCATATAAGACCAGCAGTGGATTGCATTTTCAATACTTGCTTCATCAGTAAACGGAATTGAAATTGAAACCCTCTCAGATTTAAAAATCCCCTCAATTTTTGTCGATACTTCGCTCTTATTTTTTTGAATAATCGTTAAATCTGCAGATTTTCCAGTCGCTGACCAAGTAAATAAACGTGGGTTATTGGTGAAGGTTGTTCTTTCAATTGTTTTCTCCAACAATCCGAAATCACTACAATAGACTATTAATGAAGAATTTATAAATAATTTGATCTTTTCCTGGATGAGCTTCTCAACTGAACTGAAATTCTCAAGATGGGCAGTGCCTAAGTGGGTGAATATTCCATGGTCGGGATGCAAAATCAATTCCAGCTTCTCCATCTCACCAGGTCGGGAAATTCCAGCTTCAAAAATTGCAAGGTCAAAACGGTCGTCCATCAGCCATACTGACATAGGATTTCCGATCTGGGAATTATAACTTCGCGGACTCCTGATCACTTTTAATTCAGGGCTTAGCAATTCGCTTAGCCATTCTTTTACGATGGTTTTGCCATTACTGCCAGTGATTCCAACGACCGGGTATTTAAATTTGCTACGATGATGTGATGCAATTTTTTGCAATGCTTTAAGAGTATCTTCCACGACAATAAAACAGGCCTTGGAATCAGATGCAATTTGTTCAGGCAATTGGTTAACCACGAACATAGAAACATCTTTGGATAAAGCGTCAGGAATATATTTATGTCCGTCATTTCGCTCACTTCGTAGTGCAAAGAACAAAGTTTCCTTACCGGCCAGGATTGTTCTGCTATCGAAGGACAAAAACCGCACTACACGGTCGGGAGTTGTTGATAATTCAGTTATCTGGCCTCCAATAACCTGGATAATATCATTCAAGGAATATAAAATCATAGTACTTTATCTCCAACGTCAAAGTAACATTCGCGGCAAAGTGGTTCATAGGTTCCTCTTTCGCCAATGACAACGAGTTTATCGGAACCTTCGAAGCGATGGCTGAAATGAGCGAGGTTCCCACATCGCATGCATATGGCGTGTACTTTTGTAACATACTCAGAGCAAGCCATCAATCCAGGTATAGGACCGAAAGGCTGACCCCTGAAATCCATGTCCAGACCTGCAGCAATAACCCGTATTCCCATGTTTGCCAATTGATTGCAAACATCAATTAGCCCATGATCAAAAAACTGTGCTTCATCAATACCTACTACATCAACATCGCCGCAAAGGAGTAAAATAGTTGCCGAGTTGTCTACAGCCGTTGAACGTATTGTTTTTTCGTCGTGCGAAACAACCTCGTTGACTGAATAACGCATGTCGATTCCAGGTTTAAAAATTTCAACTTTCTGATGGGCTATTTCGGCACGACGCAGCCTGCGTATCAATTCTTCAGTCTTTCCTGAAAACATTGACCCGGTTATTACCTCGATCCATCCGCGTTTACGGCTATTGGGAAGATTACTTTCGATAAACATAGAACAAAAATAACCAAATTTATTCAAATGGTTTTTTTGTATTTTTACTTTCGAAAAACTGGAGAGATGGAAACAAAAATTCTGCTGAGCTTAATTAAGGATGATATTTTTCATTTGCAGGGAATCACCGGTGAGTTTAGGGCCGATGGGCTTCCAACACCCGAAGAGGTGGAACTGGCACTTTTTAGGGCAAACGCACTACTTCGCCAACTTGAATTGCTTCATAAATCTTTGCAGATCATCGAAAGGCCAATGGATTTGACATTGCCCACGGAGGAATTAAAGAAAGAAATCACCCCTGTTAATCCTCTGCAATTTTCAACTGCTGAGACTGAAATGGAAATTTCTGTCATGCCCGAGGAAAAAATTCCTGTTCAGTCGCATCAGGAGGTCATAGAGCCTGAGCATGTGAAAGAGGTGGTTGAGCAGGATTTTGCGACAGATTCTCCCATATTTCAGGAGAATATTCGGGAAGAGACTACCGGCGAATCTCAACAGATGGTTAATGAACTACTATCTCAGGGAAAAAGTGAATCAGGGTATCAAATAATTCCAATCAATAATCTTTGGGATGGGATAGGAATAAATGACCGGTTTCTTTTTATACGTGAATTATTTGGCAACGACGGCACAAAGTTTGAACTCACTGTAAATTCACTTAATAAGCTAGCAAATATTCAGGAGGCTGTTGATTACCTGAAATTAAATTTCAAATGGCACAAAACAGAAGGCAGCAAGAAATTTCTGATTTTGGTTAAACGTCGTTTTACAAACTTCTAATGAGTAAGCTTTTTATCGTTCCAACGCCGATTGGAAATCTTGAAGACATCACCCTCAGGGCAATACGAATTCTGAAGGAAGCAGATCTGATCCTTGCTGAAGACACAAGGACCTCAGCAGTTTTATTAAAACATTATCAAATTACTACAAGGCTTTCATCACATCATAAATTTAATGAACACAAGACAGTAGAATATATTGCAGAAAGGATTTTGGCAGGCGAAAACATTGCACTTATTTCTGATGCAGGCACCCCGTCAATTTCTGATCCCGGATTTTTATTGACAAGAACCTGCCTCGGTATGGGAGTTGAAGTGGAATGTTTACCCGGGGCTACGGCCTTTGTGCCTGCCTTGGTCAATTCAGGATTTCCAAGTGACAGGTTCTGCTTCGAAGGATTTCTGCCGCAAAAGAAGGGGAGGCAAAAGAAACTGAAGGAGCTATCGGACGAAACAAGGACAATGATCTTTTATGAATCGCCCTTTAGACTTGTGAAGGCCCTGGAGCAATTTGCCGAATATTTTGGTCCGGACAGGAGGGTGTCTGTGTCGCGTGAATTATCCAAGCTTTTTGAAGAGAATTTCAGGGGTACTGTAACTGAGGTATTGGCCCATTTTCAATCAAAAACCGTTAAAGGGGAGATTGTTATTGTTTTGGAAGGAAAACAGGAGCCGATTTCTGACAAAAGAGACGAGGGGTAGTTTCTATGAGAATAAAACTGAACGAATAATTAAAGCATTAAAGGAAGCAACAGATAAGGATCCAGCCCTCCGTGAAGCCTTAAAAAGAACTGCGCTCTGGTAATACAACCAGACCTAAGCTCATACTGGGATGAAGCGGATCAGATAAAAAAGTTGTGGACATTAATTTTCTTTAAAAGATTTGATAGGTACTATTTATATGACAATTTCTTATTCTATTGGATAAAACCTGTTAATAAATGCTTAAAGGTGCAGAGCACCGTTTATATTTGTAGAAA
>CAINLJ010000169.1 GCA_903850335.1 uncultured Bacteroidia bacterium
AGTTTATTGTCCAATATCCTTCTGTTAATTTGCATGAATGCCCCATACCGAAACATCTGAAATTGGGTTGCAAAATTCGCTTCATAATGAAACCTCCGCTGAAAAGTTGAGTTCGTATAATTTGTATGTATTATTATAGCTCCATAACTTGCCTGCCAGGACCCGGAGGAATAATTAACATCCATTCTTATCCTCGTTTCAGCTTCAAGGGAACTGTAACGCAGAATCAGATTGCTGTCATTCTGAGCCGCATATGACTGAAACTGACGGGCAGTATTAAGCAATCTGTTATGACTGATTGCCAGAAGGAAATATCCTTTATCCATAGCATGACGCCATGACCCGCCAATTGTATTTGTGTGTTGACTGTTAAGTGGAATTTGATCAAGAAGGGCCAAATTTGTCAGGGTCAGATTTTTAGGCTTCATGAACGTAAATTTGTCTATCGCTCCGATTCCAAGGAAGTTAAATTCATTTTTAGAATTCGGCTTATGTGTGATTTTATACTGATAATCCCAATAGTCAGGCACAAAGGGAAGGTCGATTATCTGAAATATTAATTTAAGATAGGATCTTCTCACTGAGGCTATAAAGGTAGTTGCTCCTCCTTTTTTTCCAAGGGGACCCTCCGTTGTAAACGCTGCTTCACTTGCACTTAGTCTGAAATTGCTCTGAACCTTCGTCGGATTACCCGTTCGCTGCTTAAATACAAGGACGCCGGAAAGAGGATTGTCATACCTGGCAGGAAATGCAGAGGTATGTAGGGTAACACTTTCAATAAACGAGACATTTAGTAACCCAAAAGGCCCTCCGGATGCCCCCTGGGTTGCAAAATGGTTGATGGAGGGAATTTCAATCCCATCCAAGTAATAGACATTTTCATTGGGTGCCCCCCCCCGAATAATTATATCATTTCTGAATCCAACTGAGCCTGAAACCCCGGGTAAAGACTGGACAACTTTTGACATATCAAAATTTGCTCCCGGATATTTTGCTATCTCATTAATTCCAAGACTCTGGATTGAATTTACGGCTCCGGCAGGCTTAAAGAAATTCGCTCTTACCTCCACCTGAGCTAATTCTTTCAGTGATTCTTCAAGTTCAAAATTTATTTCAGATGCATTTCCTGCAGTTACAGGGATATCAAATTTTTGAACAGCCTTGTAACCAAGGGCCGATGCTTCAACAGACCAGGTTTTTGTTGGAAGTTGCCTGATCCTATAAAATCCTGAACTATCAGTCATTGCGCTAAACTCCGTTCCAATTACCTGCACTTTAACATCTGCTAACGGAACACCAGTAATTAAATCCCTTATAAATCCATTAATAACCCCAAACTGTTGTGCAGAAGTTATAAGATACGTAAAACAAAAAAGAACTGTAAAAATTGATTTTATATTGGTCAAAATATTATTTATTGATTGGTTTATATGCTATTATTCAGATTATTGCTATTGAAATTTACTTTTAATAAACAATATTTAAGCATGATTGTTTAATCAATAAACAAAATACTTACACAAATGCTTTTTTATATAATTTTTTCGCTCTTCCTGAATCAACTGAATTATTCCGATAATCATGGTGGTAATATTGATATTACAGTGACTGGTGTAAATAGCCAAAAGGGAGAGATTATGGTTGCGTTGTTTGATTCTCCTGATGGATTTCCCCAGAATGCAGTAAAAGCAATAAAATTTGTAAAGAGTCCTGCACAAAAAGGGGATGTTATCATGCATCTTAAGGAGGTACCTCACGGAAGGTATGCCATTGCCCTTTTTCATGACACCAATGGAGACGCGGTGCTGAATACAAATATTTTGGGTATTCCAAAAGAAGGTTATGGTGTTTCAAATAATATCAGGAATAAATTTAGCGCTCCGAAATTTCAACAAGCCTTATTTCTTCACGGTGATGGGGTAACCAAATTGACAATTTCCATAACCTACTAACCAATATCCCAATTATGGTAACACGAAATAAAATAGCAGTAATAGGAAGCGGGTTTGGGGGTCTCTCTGCGGCAATCCGGCTTGCTGCTCAGGGACATGATGTAACAATCTATGAAAAGCTAGATAAGCCAGGTGGAAGAGGGTATCAATACGAACTGGATGGATTTAAATTTGATGGTGGTCCTACAGTGATTACAGCCCCGCACCAATATGACGAGTTGTTTGAACTTGCGGGGAAAAACAGGAAGGATTACCTGACTTTCATTCCCCTCGATCCTTTTTACCGGATTTTCAATGGTAATGGAGATCATTTTAACTATTGGAGAGATCAGGATAAAACAGAAGCTGAAATTGCAAGATATAGCCCATCTGATATTGTTGGGTATCGAATATTCCTGAAGAAAATGAATGCAATCTTTCAATGGTTTCATCCCTTTACCGAGAAAAGTTTCACGACACTCTTCAGTTTTCTTCGTATCTTTCCTTATGTATTCAAAACAGGAACCTGGAGAAGTATGTATGGCTTTGCTTCAAAACATGTTAAGAATGATTTCATTCGAAAAGTTCTTTCATTCCACCCCTTGCTGATTGGAGGAAATCCTTTCGATACCCCTTCAATTTATGGCTTAATTATTGGTTTTGAAAAGGAATGGGGAGTTCATTATTGTTTAGGTGGAACGGGAGCCATTGTTAAGGCGTTTTGTAAATTATTTGAAGATTGCGGGGGAACAATCCGGCTGAATACTGAAGTGTCTCGTTTAATCATTGAAAATAAGCGG
>CAINLJ010000170.1 GCA_903850335.1 uncultured Bacteroidia bacterium
AAGGTTCGCGGATGCTCAACCGCCATCAATACTGAATCACCACCTCAGGCAGAGACTGTTGAATTTACCTTCCCGGCTCGCGAAAATATGCCCAGACAGGCAATGCCTCCAGTTAAAATTTACTGGTATGACGGAGGTTTATTTCCAAATGTTTCTGAAATTCTTCCGGAAGGAGAAAATCTGATGGCCGACGGTCTTGGCGGTTGCATATTTGTTGGTTCAAAAGATACACTGATATGTGGTTGCGGTGGTTATAAAAGTCGTCTTGTTTCAGGACGTGTACCACAGGTGACGCCTTATCTTCGTCGTATCCCGGGTGCAATTGGCTATATGGATGGTTTCCACGAGAAAGACTGGATCAGGGCCTGCAAAGAATCACCCGAAAGCAGGGTAGAAGGAACTTCAAATTTTGGATACTCAGGCCCATTCAACGAAATGGTCCTTTTAGGTGTACTCGCCATAAGATTACAGGGATTACATAAATCCTTACAATGGAATGGAGAGGAGATGCGGATCGCTAATATTACGTCATCTGAAGAGTTTAAAATCATGACATCCAATGAGTTCAAGGTTATTGACGGCCATCCGCATTTTAACTCACAATATGCCACATTTAATGCAGAGGAACGAGCCCGGGAATATATCAGACATACTTATCGTGAAGGATGGAAGTTACCCGATATGCCATAATTAAGAATTGAAGTGCAAAACTCCTTCTTCTTTTTCATGAAAATGGAAGTAGGGTTGACTTCAGGAATATCTGGATCAGAGAGACAGAGAGATAAAGATAGACAAGACTGTTTAAGTTTTATGACATCAGGCAATTTCCAGAAGTTCTGTTTTTGAAATTAATCAATAACAGGTAAGGCTGTTAAGTTAAGAAAATATTTATTTAGGTGGGTTTAACTACAGAGTTATATATGGAACGCTTTACTTCCTCCGGTTAAAACCAAAGGTTATTATTGATTTATAGCTCTTAACAAATATTTTTAGCGGAGTAAATTAAACTTAAGGAACAAAAATAATGGACAGAAGGACATTTCTTCGAAATTCAGGAATTGTAGCTGCAGGTACATCGATCATTCCTTTGCACTCCGGGTGTATAGGAAAAAATCCCAATGATCTGATAACCATTGGTATGATTGGGGTTGGTTCCCAAGGAGTTGAGCGCAATCTGCGGCACTATCTCAAATATCCGAAGCTGTGCCGTGTTGTTGCTGTATGCGACGTAAGTCTGACAAGGGCAACCAGTGCAAAAAACCTTACTAATAATACCTATAAAACAAAGGATTGCAAAGTCTATCAGGATTTCAGGGAATTGTTGGATGATAAGTCAATCGATGCAGTACAAATCTCAACTCCTGATCACTGGCATGTGCCTATAACAATCATGGCCGCCTTGAAGGGAAAGCATGTTTGTTGTGAGAAACCAACGCTTACAATTGATGAAGGAAGGTTATTGTGTGATGTTATTAATAAAACCGGTATTGTCTATCAGGTGTCCGTGGAAGACAGATTTGAACCCGTCTACCATCAGATGGCTGAAATAGCCTTAAATGGCAGGTTAGGCAAACTTAATCATATCGAAATTTCACTTCCCACACCCGAATTACCCAAGGAAGGCCTTGAAATAACCAAGCCACCAAAGGATCTGGACTTTGATCTGTTTTTAGGCCCTGCTCCTGAGATCCCCTATGTTTTTTCCCGGACATTTTACCATTTCAGGTGGTATGATGCTTTTTCAGGAGGAGTCCTTACGGATTGGGGTGCGCACTATTGCGATACCGCCCAATTAGCATCAGGAAATGATCTAAGTGGTTCTACAGAGGTCGTTCCATTCGGTGAAACGCGGTATTACAATGATGGTATCTTTAATACTGCTTATCAGTTTGATTTGCGCTATAAATATGCAAATGATCTGACAATGAGGTTAAAATGTGGTGATGCTTCTATCAGAATTGAAGGTGACGAAGGTTGGGTGGAATCGGTAGGCTGGACAAGCAAATTAGCAGCCAGCAACGAAAAGGTACTAGACCTGACAACTAAAAAAATTGCATTACCAACGGCAAGTGACGAATTTATTGACTTTTTAAGAAGTATCAAAGAGGGAAGAAAAGCTATTTATACTGCCGAGACAGGCCACAGGACCAGTTCACTTTTACATTGTGGGAATATTGCCCTGAAACTTAACACCAAACTGGAGTGGGATCCTGTAAAAGAAAAATTCATCAATAATCCCGATGCCGATAAATTGAGAAAAAGAGTGATGAGGGAAAAATGGAGTTATTCAAAAATTTGTCCTGATTTTAAATATTAATTCAATTAACAGTGAGATATCGGATATTTGTCATTATTGGTATTGTATTTTTGTCTTTGAATGTAACAGCAAAGAAAAAAATCCGCAACATTTTCTATGCACAAAATACTCTTTCAGGATTCATTAATTCCCCCAAAACAGATGTTGAAAAGGCAAGGCTATTAAAATCAATTGGGTATGCCGGACTGGAAGGATTCGGTGATCAGAACTACCAGGAACTTCAACGTGCCCTTGAAAAGGAGGGTCTTCGAATGCCTGTTAATTATGTCCCGCTAAACTTCGAAAGTGATGGAAAGACTGAAAAACCTTCTATCGATGAGATTAAGACGATCATCAAAGCATCAGCAAAAGGTTCAGTCATCTATTTTCATATTCACAGCAAAACGTTCATCAATGACAAGGATAAAGGAGATCAGGTTGTTACGGGTATTTTGCGTGAGCTAGCCGATTATGCTGCTGGTTTTAAAGTAAAATTATGCGCGTATCCACACATTTCATTTTATTGCGAAACTGCGGCACATAGTTTTAAACTTGCTGAATTGGTTGCCAGGAAAAACTATGGTTCTGTTATTAATCTGTGCCACATGCTTAGGGTAGAGGGATCCGCAGGAATTGAACAGAAGATCAAGGAATATGCTCCCAGGTTGTTCGCAGTAAATATCTGCGGTGCAGATGACGGAGATACGCAACATCTGGGTTGGGACCGCCTGATCCAGCCTTTGGGACAAGGGTCATTTGACACCTATCATTTTGTCAAAATATTGATAGATAATGGTTACAAGGGACCGATCGGCCTACAGTGCTTTAATCTCAAAGGTGATGCATTCGAAACACTGACTAAATCCCTGAAGGCATGGGAAGCATACAAAAAACAGTATTCAGAAAATCGTTAAGCGATCTGGCAAATTCAGCCCTTTTCAAATGATTCAGGTTTATAATAAGAAGTCTTCCCACAGGTTACACCGGTTTACACTGATTAATTGTTGTATTGTGCTGGAAAAAAGCGTGAAACATATTTACCAAAAACCACTGGAAGATGTAATGAAAACAATTTAGGTTGCAGCAAGGAGTACATTTCGAAATGAAAAGTATAAAAACCATTGATGGACCGTAATTTATTTACTTTCCGATACAAAAATTCTTAAAAATATATCCAAGAGTTTCATCATTGGTTATTTCACCGGTTATTTCACCCAGATAATGAAGGCATTCCCGAATGTCCTGAGCAAGAAAATCTCCCGAAATGCCACTTTCCAATCCCTCAATAACGAGATTAATAGCGTTAAGTGCATGAGAAAGAGCTTCATAATGCCGAACATTGGAAATAACAACATCATTTGGACCAATACTCTTCACGTTGAGTGAATTTTTCATGATCTCAATCAACTTTTCAATATTAACCCGAGTTTTTGCGGCAATATAAACCAATGACTCATTCTTAAGAAGAGGAAAACTATCTAATTGAGCACGTGACGCATCCGACGCAATATCAACCTTATTTGCCACTATAATTAAATGCTGATCTGAGATCATCTGCCTGATATTCAATATCCGGGACTGGATAGGCTCAACAGAATGGCTGATATCAGTTACAAGTAATACAATTTCTGCCTTTTCAAGCTCCCGGTAACTACGCTCAATACCCATTGTTTCGATGATATCAGACGTATCGCGGATTCCTGCAGTATCCGAAAACCGGAAATAGGTACCTCCAATATTTACGACATCTTCAATTACATCACGGGTAGTACCATGTATATCAGAGACTATAGCCTTGTCTTCATTAAGTAGTGCATTTAAAAGTGTTGACTTTCCAACATTTGTTTCACCAACAATTGCAACAGGAATTCCATTCTTAATAACATTTCCTAACCTGAAGGAGTCAGTTAATTTTGTTAACAGTTTCGCTATTCGTGTTGATAATTCTATAAGAGAACTGCGATCAGCAAATTCAACATCTTCTTCCGCAAAGTCTAACTCCAGTTCAACAAGAGCGGCAAATTTGAGTAATTCAGCCCTCAACTGGCTGATCTCCTTTGAGAATCCTCCCCGCATCTGGTTAATTGCCAGGCGATGAGCTGCTGAATTGGCAGATGTGATCAAATCTGCTACTGCCTCTGCCTGTGAAAGATCCATTTTTCCATTCAGGAAGGCACGTTTAGTAAATTCACCTGGCTGGGCCAAACGTGCACCTTGCAAAATCAGCAACTCAAGGATTTGTTGCTGAATATAAACAGATCCATGACACGAGATCTCAACGATATCCTCTCCTGTAAAAGATCGGGGAGCTTTAAAAAGCCCGGCAACCACCTCATCCACTACGACATCACCCGACTGAATAACTCCGAAATGTAATGTATTAGCTTTTTGATTAATGAGTTTCTTATCAGTATGAGGTGACCTGAAGACTTTATCAGCAATTGGAATAGCCTCGCTTCCGGAAATTCGGATTACAGCAATACCACCAATTCCCGGAGGCGTCGATATGGCACAAATTGTTTTTTGATCTATCATATATTGAATTTGTGAATCATCTGCAAAGGTAATTAAAATGGTATGTAGTATTGATTTATGGTTATTTGATCCGGTTATAAATCTCCACTATCGCTGATTAACAATTAAATAGTTCCCGATTTTAGAAAACAGGAGAAATATTCGTTAATTTTAATCCTTCAATCATGACTTGAAAGTATTGTTTTACCAATATTATTTTATTTATGAATTATTCGAAATACATTTTCCCGTCGGATGGGTCGATGAAGCTGAGAGATTTTAAGACTGGAGAAAAAGACTTATTAAGTGGTTCACATGATGCAGAGGAGGAACTTAGTGAAGGTGTAGCCAAACTGTCTGACTTGCAGAATATTCTATATGCCCAGGATAGATTTTCGGTGCTGATCATTTTCCAGGCGATGGATGCCGCGGGTAAAGACAGCACAATAAAGCACGTTATGTCAGGGATCAATCCCCAGGGATGTAGGGTAACAAGTTTTAAATCCCCTTCATCCGAAGAACTTAATCAAGCCTATTTATGGCGATGTATGAAGGTTACACCGGCAAAAGGGGAGATTGGCATTTTTAACCGTTCGTACTATGAGGAGGTTTTAGTAACCCGTGTTCACCCGGAAATTCTTGCCGGTCAAAAACTTCCGGTAGATTATAGTATCGTTGCTCCTGATCATTCATTGTGGCTCCAGCGTTATACCGATATTAACAATTTTGAAAAATATCTTGTAAACAATGGTACTCTGATTATTAAGTTCTTCCTTAATGTTTCAAAGGATGAGCAGAAAAGACGTTTTTTAAAACGTATTGAAGATTCCGAAAAGAACTGGAAATTCTCGGATCATGATGTTGTGGAACGGAAATTTTGGGAGGATTATCAAATGGCATACGAGCAGGCTTTTTTGCACACATCTACCGCTCTTGCGCCCTGGTACATTATACCAGCTGATCATAAATGGTCCATGCAACTCTTAGTCTGCGAGATTATTGTGGAAAAACTAAGAACATTGGGTCTTGAATATCCTAAACTTAGCCCAAAACTTAATGACAATATTCAAAAGGCAAGGCAGATGCTGATGGATGAGGACTAAAACAAGCAAGGAGTCGAATGACTCCTTGCTCTACCTAACCTAAACCTAACCTAAATAACCTTTCAACTGGTGAAAGGGTCTCTTAAATATC